>JACVRP010000572.1 GCA_014534385.1 Cyanobacteria bacterium Co-bin13 | reverse complement strand
TGTGCCCAAAACGCTGCTGCAGCTGAGCGCAGAGCATGCCTTTGGAGTGGTTGAGATGGGCATGCGAGGGCCAGGAGAAATTGCCCTCCTGACTCAAATTGCCCAACCTGACGTCGCTGTTATCACCAATGTGGGAACGGCGCATATTGGCCGTTTGGGATCGGAGCAGGCGATTGCTGATGCTAAGTGCGAACTGTTGGCAGAGCTGCCCACTGGCGGTATAGCGGTGCTCAACCACGACAATGCTCGGCTTATGGCGACAGCAAAGCGAGCTTGGTCGGGTCGGCAAATCACTTTTGGCCTAGAGGGGGGCGACGTTCGAGGCCACCTAGTCGATGCTGAAACGCTAGAGGTGGAGGGGGTGCGGCTGCCCCTACCCCTGCCGGGACAGCACAACGCCTTGAACTACCTAGCCGCCATTGCCGTGATGCAGGCGCTGCACCTGGACTGGACCAAGCTGGCCTATGGGCTCACGGTAGAGCTGCCCAGCGGGCGAGCCAAACGGCTAGCGCTGGCCCCCGACATCATGATTCTGGATGAAACTTACAATGCTGGGCTAGAGTCGATGCTGGCGGCTGTGCAGTTGCTGGCCACGACCCCTGGAACGCGGCAAATTGCGGTGCTGGGCACAATGAAGGAACTGGGCGATCGCTCTGTGGAGTTCCACCACCAGGTGGGACAACAGGTGGCGCAGCTAGGACTTGATCATCTTTGTGTTTTGGCCGATCCGGCAGAGGCCGCAGCGCTAGCCGCCGGAGCCGTGCCCGTACCAACACAAATATTTGAAACCCTAGATGATCTGATCGAGCACCTGAAGGGCTTTGTCCAGCCGGGGGATCGCCTGCTGTTTAAAGCTTCGCGAGCAGTTGCCTTGGATCGGGCAGTCGATGCCCTGGTGCAGTCTCTGTCACCCACGTTGTAAAGGCGACTGACTGAGCTGGGTCATCCTGCTTTAAAATAGAGAGTCTGATAAAACCGGACGCCTGCGGCTGTGGTACTCATTCTCGACCCAGAAAACCTGCAAGGAATACGCGCCCATGCTGAGCAAACCTACCCTGAGGAGTGCTGTGGTCTGCTGGTAGGGCAGTGGTTGCGCCAGCCCGATGGCGACGATACGCGCCAGGTACTGGACTGCGTTGCGGCAGACAATGACTGGAATGAGACCTCTGCCGCTGAAGTGGGTGCCCTGCGACAGCAGCCTGAAACGGAGTCCACAGCCGCCAAAACGAGTCGTTACTGGATTGATCCCAAAGTGCTGCTACGGGTGCAGCGAGAGGCGCGCGATCGCAACCTCGATATTGTCGGCGTCTATCACTCTCATCCAGATCATGTAGCGGTGCCTTCGGAGTGCGATCGCACCCTAGCCTGGCCCGGATACTCCTACATCATTGTTGCCGTCACCCAAGGTAAAGCCACAGACTTACGCAGCTGGCACTTAGACGAGCAGCACCAGTTTCAGCCTGAGGTCATGCGAATGGGGGCCTAGCCTCCACATACCCTTTAACCCAACCCCCAAACCCTATCTCTTCAGACGCTAGATTGGTTCCTTAACCACCCACACTCACTGCTCATTTCTGTGCCCATTTCTGTAGAAGATCATGCTCAATCCCAACCTTGATACCATTCAACTGACCAAAGAGGAGTACGAACGCTACTCCCGGCACCTGATCTTGCCGGAGGTTGGTCTGGATGGGCAGAAGAAGCTCAAAGCGGCCAGCGTCCTCTGTGTCGGCACAGGCGGCTTAGGCTCTCCCTTGCTGCTCTACTTAGCCGCTGCTGGCATCGGCCGCATCGGCATTGTGGACTTTGACATTGTGGATCAGTCCAACCTGCAGCGCCAGGTGATCCACGGCACGTCTTGGGTCGGCAAGCCCAAAATCGAGTCGGCCAAAAACCGCATTCTAGAGATCAACCCCAACTGTCAGGTCGATCTTTACGAAACCCGGCTTAGCGCTGAGAATGCCATGGACATTTTCCGGCCCTACGACATCGTGGTGGATGGCACTGATAATTTCCCAACCCGCTATCTGGTCAACGATGCCTGTGTGCTGCTAGACAAGCCCAACGTCTACGGCTCGATCTTCCGATTTGAAGGGCAGGCCACTGTCTTCAACTACGAAGGCGGCCCCAACTACCGCGACCTCTACCCCGAACCCCCACCCCCAGGACTGGTGCCCTCCTGCGCTGAGGGTGGCGTACTGGGAATTCTGCCAGGAATTATTGGCGTTATTCAGGCCACAGAGACCGTCAAGATTATTTTGGGACAGGGCAATACTCTG
>JACVRP010000647.1 GCA_014534385.1 Cyanobacteria bacterium Co-bin13 | reverse complement strand
TCTGCCAGAGTCTGCAGTCGCTCTGCGTCGGCCTCGGCCTGCTGAAACTCGGCCTGGGCTTGGGCGACTAGGGTGCGGGCATCGGCTAGCTGGGCTTCGGCCTGGGCTACTTCAAATTCCTGGGCGGACAGCTCGGCATTGGACTGGCCAACGGCGGCCTGAAGTATAGCCGCATCGACCTGACCCAGGGTTTGCCCTGAAGATACCGTGTCGCCGACATCTGCGTTGAGGCTGAGCAGGCGGCCTTCGGTTTGCGATCGCAGCGACACCAGCCGCAGCGGCGCAGTGCTGCCGGTGTAGGTGCGGGCCGTGGCATCAGTGCCTGGCTGGGCCACCGCAACGTCCACGACTACGGCTCCCTCTTCCCTAGGGCCACCTCGCCCCGATTGGCCCTGCTGTTCCTGATTGCTGCAGCCTGGGAGCAGCAGTAGCCCTGCCACCAGCCCCAGGATTACGCCCTTTGTCATGCTCAAAGTCCCCCCTAACTGTTCCAGCGAATGCGTTCACTTGCCTTAATTCTGTGGGAATTGCCCTATTTCGTCATCACAAAACTTAATAATTTTTTTGCGTTTACGAAAGTCTTTCCCTTTAGACCAGGCGAGAGAAAAAACGGTTCAAGTCTGTGACTCCAAATGCAGTGCCGTTCTTCCAAAGCCTGTCCCCGCTCCCCTAAAGTCATTAAACTGAAAGTAGGTAAAGAAATGTAACGCAAACATGGTCAGCTCTTCCTCTGCTCCAGGCAAATCCGTTGTTGTAATTGGTGCTGGCATTGGAGGGTTGACGGCGGCGACGCTGCTGGCGCGGCGGGGCTACTCGGTCAAGGTGTTTGACCAGGCACTGGTGCCGGGGGGCTGCGCCTCTACCTTTAAGCGGCTGGGCTTTACCTTCGACGTGGGAGCGACCCAGGTCGCTGGGCTAGAGCCGGGGGGCATTCACCACCAAATCTTTTCTGAACTTGACATTCCCCTGCCCGAAGCGACGCCCTGCGATCCGGCCTGCGCAGTGTATTTGCCGGGTGAGACAACGCCGATTAGTGTTTGGCGCGACCCAGAGCGCTGGCAGGCCGAGCGACAACGGCAGTTCCCAGACAGCGAGCCGTTTTGGCAGCTGTTGGCCCGTCTGTTTCAACCGAGCTGGCAGTTTCAGGCGCGGCAGCCAGTGCTGCCGCCCCGCAGCGCTGGCGACCTGTGGCGGCTGGTGCAAGCCCTACGGCCCAACACGCTGCTAACGGTGCCCTTTACCTTCTCCACAGTGGGGCAGCTGCTGCGGGCCTACGGCCTGTACGAGGATCGCCGCCTGAAGACGTTTTTGGATATGCAGCTAAAGCTGTATTCCCAGGTTGACGCCGATGAGACGGCGCTGCTCTACGCTGCTACGGCCCTCAGCGTCTCCCAGGCTCCACAGGGGCTGTTTCACCTGCACGGCAGTATGCAGGTACTGAGCGATCGCATGGTCGCCGCCTTAGCCAGAGATGGCGGCAAGCTGCACCTGCGCCACACGGTAGAGCAAATTCACCTGGAGCAGGGGCGGGCCGCTGGGGTAACCGTGCGCGATCAAAAGAGCGGCAAAACCTGGACCGAGCCCGCTGACCACGTCGTTGCCAACGTCACGGTGCAAAACCTGGTGCAGCTGCTGGCCGACCAGGCTCCGGCGGGCTATGCCCGCCGGGTGGAAAAGCTGCCGTCTGCCTCTGGCGCGTTTGTCATATACTTAGGCGTTGATCAGGCGGCAGTTCCACCCGATTGCCCGCCTCACCTGCAGTTTCTCTACGACTACGGCGGCCCCATTGCCGAAAACAACTCGCTGGTTGTCTCTGTCAGCCGC
>JACVRP010000367.1 GCA_014534385.1 Cyanobacteria bacterium Co-bin13 | reverse complement strand
CTATAGAGTCCCGCTGCAGGAAGTTCCTAATCGGGCGGTAGCTGCGGGGGATCTGTTGGGGCACCAGGTCCTGGCTTAGATTTGGCTGCCCTCCAGTGCTGCCAAATGTTTGAGGTGCGAATTACCAGCCAGAGCAGCAGTAGGGCAATGATGCCCCCCTGCTGGGGCGAGTCAAAGGCTAAGATCGCCAGGAAGATGCACAGGGCGTCTAGCACAAAAAAAGCCCAAAGGGGCGGTCGCCGAGGTCGGTAGAACCAGCCAATCTGCATCAGCTGAATGACCAGCGCCAGGAGCGCACTGATCAACCCCATCAAAACATACAGCCATCCCTCCAAAAGCACCGTGCGCGCGATGGCGACCCCTGCCATAGCTCCTACAAACGGACTTAGAACCAGCTCGGTGGACTGTACCAGGCGTTGGCCCACTGGATCCTTAGATAGAACTAGCTCCACTAGAGACCAGCTCACCAGCAAGCCCAGCACCCAAGCTGGCGGCACCTGAGAGAGCAGGGGTACGTTAGCCCAGAGCATGTTTCCAGACATCAGCCCAATCAACAGCAGCGGCAGGGCCAAACGCAGGCCTGTTGCGGCAGCAATAGACAAAACAGCTAGAAGCTCAGGAAGAATCACGCCAACCTACTACTACAGGCTTTGGGAGAACATCGGCTTCGAGAAACACCGGCTTGAGCATCCTGAACAGGTAACTAAAAAGCGCCCTTCCGGCAGAGCACTGCTTTACCCCTAAACTCCAAGTTAGAACATAGATAACCTTCTCTTAAGTTATCAACAGTTTGATTGCGTAGCCTAGAGGGTAGTCTCCCCCTAAGCGGCACAGCTCGGCCAAATTCTGCCACTATAGAGAAATTTACGCGGTGGACGCTGCCATGGGAGGTCGCAACGGCAGGACAGGGGCGCAGGAGTTAAGGCTGCACCTGAGCATTTTGGGCGCTATTGTGCTGGTGCTTTGGGGGGTCTACCTGGTCAACCTGCTGGTGTTTTCCCGGCAGCTAATTAACCTGGGAATCATACCTAGAAGCGCTGTTGGCCTGAGGGGAATTGTTTTCGCCCCGCTACTGCACGACAGCCCCTCCCACCTGATCGCCAACACGGTGCCTCTAGTGACCCTGGGCTGGCTTACCCTGCTGTGGGGACTGCGGGAATTTTGGCTCACCACCGCCCTGGTCATGCTCACCGCCGGTCTAGGGACCTGGCTGCTGGGAGCCCCTACCTCGGTTCATATCGGAGCCAGCGGCATTATCTTCGGCTACTTTGGGTTTCTGCTGCTGCGGGGATATTTTGAGCGCAGCGTCGGGGCGATTTCCCTGTCTCTACTGGTTGGAGTCCTTTATGGAGGGCTGATGGGGGGAGTGGTGCCGGGCAGTTCAGGGGTCTCCTGGGAGAGCCATCTGTTTGGCTTTTTAGGCGGTGCGATCGCAGCCCGCCTGCTGACCCGACCCCGACCCCTCAGTTAGCGTAGCCGGGTCCTTTGTGGCTAAGCGCTTCTGAGAGGTAGTCAGCTGCTGCCTCCACTACCGCCACTGCGTTTTCATAGACCATTCGAGTAGGGCCTAAAATGCCAACGCTGCCCACAGGCACCGCATCTTTTAAGTACGTAGAAGCCACTAGCGCACAAGCCTGCATCGGCTCCAGCGGATTTTCTGAGCCAATCCAGACCCGTACCCGCCGGTTTTCCTCCACCGTTGCAGGCTCAAAAAACAGCGGCCAGAGCTGGGCCTGATCTTCCTCCAGCAGCTGAACGATGGCCTGCACCTGCTGAGTATCCGAAAACTCCGGCTGACGCAGCACCTCAGCGAGCCCGCTAATCACCAGCTGGGTGGGCGCAGGGGAACGAGTGCGGCGGGCCAACTCCAGAACAGCATCCTGCAGCGTATTGGCGTAGCGCTGAAACTCCTGGCCTACATCGGTCCAGTCCAGGGCAGCAATATCTGAGAGGTGCCGCCCCCGCAGGTGGCGAGTCAAGAAATTAGACAAGATTTCCAGCTCCCGACCCAGGGTGTCGTCTTCCTCAGGCGACGGCTGTAGGCTGCAGGGCAGGCGGATCACCACCGACTGAGTCGCTAAGGAATCTAGAAGCACCACCAGCAAAATTTGACCCGGATCTACCTGAATCAGCTGCAGGTGCCGAATTTGGGCAGTTGTGGCTTGAGGTACCGTAATCAGAGCCAGGTAGCCGCTCAGGTTAGACAAAACCTGAGTCGCCCCTCGCAACAGCGCCTCAAAACTCCAGCCTTCCCAGTCGAGCTCTCCCGCCAGCAGTACATCGACCTGCCGCCCCAGGGACTGAGTCGGGCTCATCAGCTGATCCACATACAGCCGGTACCCAAAGTCTGAGGGAACTCGACCAGCTGAGGTATGGGGTTGAAAGAGCAGCCCCGACTTTTCCAGAAAGCCCATCGCATTTCTGACCGTAGCCGGACTGACGTTGAGATTGTACTCCTGGACTAGGGCTTGAGAACCGACGGGTTCAGCGGTTGCCACATAGCGACGCACCGTTGCCCAGAGGACCTGCTGTTGACGAAGATTGAGCTTCAGAGAAGGCTGCATAAAGCGGTCAGGAACAACCAACAGATCTTTTGAATTACATTAGCAGAACTTTAACTCTAGTCGTTTTCGTGGCTGTTGGTGGGCACTCTCGATACGCTTCAGCAGATCTTTAGACTGCTGTCCTAAAAGCCTGCTGTCTTAAACATCCTTACTGTGGGTATAAAACTCGCCAACTCTAAAGCTGGCCGTGTTCTCCAGCTGCTTGAGCATAGAGCGGGTAATGAGTTTGCTCTGCTCTACCAGAACTTCCCCGGTAATCGGGTGCAGCAAATCCTGGTCGGCTCGACGACCGATCAGCGCTTCAATATCCTGGAGAGAGTTGATATACATACCAGGGGGCAGCTCCACCACAACCCCGTTGCCAATGACCCGAGACTGGCAGGCCAGACGCGAATTGGGCTTGCAGGAGGTAATGACTTCTAGCGTGCGCTGTTCTCGCCGATTAATCGGCGTCAGGGCATCCATGCCCTCTTTGACAAAGATGTGGCAGGTCGCACACATGCCTCGCCCGCCGCACTCCTTAAGAACATCCAGATCCTTGTTGAGGAGAACCGATAGGAGGTTGCCATTGGTCTCAATAGAGCTTTCCTGAGCAATGGGCTCTAACCGAACGATCTTTGCCATAGGGTTTTTCTAAGGTTGGGATTGGGGTTGGGGTTGGGAAAGGGAAGGGGCAGAGTTGAGTGCGGACCCTGGGGTTGAAACAGCGGCGGACTACCTATCGGCAGAGAGCAATAGGCTCTTTTGGCGAGAGTCTAGGGCTTTTTCTTGAAGGATTGTGGCAAAATCGCGAATAATTTTGCCGCAGTGCTCTACAAAAGCCCGAACCCAATCCTTGAGGCACTGCTGCTGCTCCAGGGTCAGCCCTACTTTTCCGGATAGGGCAACTTCGGGGGTCAGCTTAAAATGGCCCGAGCGGTCAATTTCAAGCGTCTCCAGCCAGGGATGAGCCGGGCGCGCCGATTTCCAGGCGTTGGCTACTATTACTTTGCCCAAATATTGAGTGGTGAAATCGCTTAGATGATTTAGAGCGGCCATCACCTCATCCCAGTGGACTGCTTGACTAGGGGCCAGATCGACGTCGGGCAGCGCTGCTGGCTCAGCCTCGACAGCGGGGTTAGCCCCCTCCTCAGGCGAGTAGCTGTGTCCACTTAGGGTGATGCAGCCTGCCAGGAGTCGAAATGTCGCAACCGCATTGGCTAAATCCTCTATGAGCGTTACCTTGAGCTGCTTCAGGGCAGTAATGTAGGCTTCAAAAGGAACCTGGTTACTGGTCAGCACCAGCAGAATGACGCCATCGATCAGCTTGTAAATATGGGCCTGCCGACTGCCAAAGCGAAAGGAAAAGGCCTCGAAATCAGCTGGGGTAGTGCTGATCACCTGCTGAATGCCCTGGGCCAGCGCCTCTTTTTGTTGGGAGTTTAAGGTTGTATCGAGGCCGCAGAAAAAGGGCCGAGTGCGGCCATCCATCAGGGCCACTCCCGTTATACCGGGCAGATTCAGGAAATTCTGAATAACTTGCCGTTTCATACAAACTTAGGCTTTCATTCCAATAGGTTTCGGTCAGTGGCCTGAAACGAGTAATCTAGGGAAGGCAGATTGT
>JACVRP010000345.1 GCA_014534385.1 Cyanobacteria bacterium Co-bin13 | reverse complement strand
CTGCTGCCCATTGGCATGAAGCTCGATCGGGCGATTACGGTGCTGGTGCTAACTATTGTGATGTGTGCCGGTTCTGGCACAGTGGCCATGCGCAAGCTCTACAGCGCTGACCCCGCCGATATTTTCTAGCCGGGCAGGCAAAGTGCCTAACCTGATCAGTCCCATTCGCGATTTGTGAGCCATCTAGAGAAGAGTTTGATGCAACTGTTATGGATACCCTTTCATCTCCCGCAGCGACGGCTGCCGCCGTGGAACAGCCCGTTATTTTGGCTCAGAACTTGAACCACTACTTTGGTCAGGGAGAGCTGCGTAAGCAGGCCTTGTTTGACATCAACCTGGAGATTCAGGCAGGCGAAATCATCATCATGACGGGCCCATCTGGTTCGGGTAAAACTACACTGCTGACGCTAATGGGCGGCCTGCGCTCTGCTCAAGAAGGCAGCCTGAAACTTTTGGGACAGGAAATCCAAGGGGCAACCCGACAGCAGCTACTCCAGCTCCGTAAACAGATTGGCTATATTTTCCAAGCCCACAACCTGATGACGTTTCTAACGGCTAAGCAAAACGTTCGCATGGCGCTGGAGCTACATGACCAGTATGGGCGGGGAGATATGGATGCGATGGCCACCGACATGATCAGGGCAGTTGGCCTGGAGAATCGCACCGATTATTACGCTGAGAACTTGTCAGGGGGGCAAAAGCAGCGGGTTGCGATCGCACGTGCCCTAGTCAGCCGCCCCAAAATCATCCTGGCCGACGAACCCACCGCCGCACTGGACAAAAAATCGGGTCGCGATGTCGTCAACCTAATGCAGCAGCTCGCCCAAGAGCAGCGCTGCACCATCCTCATCGTCACCCACGACAACCGCATTCTCGATATCGCTGACCGCATTGTCTACATGGAAGATGGCCGCCTAGCCGATCATCCCGATCCAGCTGCGCTGGTGCACTAAATCCACTCATCCACCCATCCACCCATCCACTTCCCACCCATCTACTTAAGGAGAAAACCCATGCAACCCACCCCACCCTCCCCCGAACCCCAATTCTCTACCTCATTTGGCAACCCCTTTGCCTGGTATGCCCAAATGCGGCAGGAAGCCCCAGTCTTTTACGATGCCGAGCAGCAATGCTGGATGGTGTTTCGCTATGAGGATGTCAAGCGGGTCTTTTCAGACTGGCAGGCCTTTTCCTCCAAGCTGCCCCATCCCCCGGAGCAGACGGAACTGACCCAAAGCCTGCTCCATACTGACCCGCCCAAGCATCATGCTTTGCGATCGCTCGTTGGCAAAGTCTTCACCGCCCGCCGCGTCGAGGAACTGGCTCCGCGCATTACCCAACTCACCCACGAGCTGATCGATCAGGCTTGTGAAAAGCCATCCTTTGATTTCATCCACGATCTGGCTGTGCCGCTGCCGGTCATTGTGATTGCCGAAATTATGGGGATTCCTTCAGAAGATCGGGCCGATTTTAAGCGTTGGTCAGACGGTATTGTCCTATCCCTGGAGCCCGATCCCGAGCCCTTAAAGGCAATGGCCGATTACTTTCGGGAACTGCTCAAGCAGCGGCGACAAAACCCTAGCGCCGACCTGATCAGCGATTTGATAACCGCCCACGAATCAGGCGAAACCTTAACGGCTCAGGAGCTGGTGGACTTCTGTATGCTGCTGCTCTTAGCCGGTAACGAAACCACCACCAATTTGCTGGGTAATGCTGTAGTTTGCTTTGACGAATACCCGGAGGTTTGGCAGCGGCTGAAGCAGGAGCCAGAATTGCTGCCGAGTGCAATCGAAGAAGTTCTCCGCTATCGTGCCCCCGTTCAGGGCATGGAGCGCTTCACCACCGTTGAAGTGCGGCTAGGCGGGCAAACCATCCCCGCAGGGCAGCTAGTGCTCGCCTGGATTGGCTCAGCCAATCGCGATCAGGCCCAGTTCTACCGCCCCGATGAGTTTGTCATGGATCGCGACCCCAATCCACACCTCTCTTTTGGCAACGGAATTCACTTCTGTTTAGGTGCGCCCCTAGCCCGGCTAGAGGGTAAAATCGCCCTCAGCGCAGTGCTAGAGCGGCTGCCCAACCTGCAAGTCGATCCCAGCACCAAACCAGAGTTTCTACCCTCCATTAGCATTCATGGCGTTGAATCTTTACCTGTGCTGCTGGAAGTGCAAGATTGACAAATGCCAACAAGCCCACGCAACCGTTGAACCTCTAGAGCATTCAGCCAGAGGATGTACTGAGCTATGACTAGGCTATGCCGTTGGATGGCTCTTTTCACTGCACGTTGCCTCTGGTGCAGACGTGAGGGAATTTTCTAAAGCACCTTTTACCTGGAGCTGAATCACCGTGCGAATCAGCTCCAGGCGATCGCCGCTAAAGTCTTCCCAGCCCAACGTCTTCAGCGTAACCTCACGCACAGTGCGAAAAATCAACACCTGCCCAAACAGGGAAAAAGCTCGAACTACGCATTCTGGATCGTCGCTGGGCTTGTCTAGCACCCGAGCAATGAGTCCGGCACAGGGCCGAATCGTTTTTTGCACAACCTGCTGATTGAGGATCTCGAAGACCGAGGAAGGCTCCATCAGCTCTCGAAACACAAACCGTGTCCACAGCTCCGGGCTGTCGGCAGACAGCAGCGTTGCCATAAAGCCATCAAACAGCTCATGCAGCAGCGCTAGCGCCTGATCTTGAGTGAGCTGTGAGGTAGCAAGGGCTGCTTCAACTCGCCTTAGCACAGCCGTTAATTCAGGTCCATCTAGATGAGTAGCAACATGTTCAGCGACCGCCTGATACAGCCAGTCAGGCTTTTTTTGATAGCCACATCAAGCAGGAAACTACAGCTCAGCTTCCTCTAGCCGCCTACCAAGTCCAGGATGACTATCAATCCTCCCTATCGCTGCATTTGGTCAGCAGCCTCAGCGATGCGACCGTAGATCGGGCCCTGACCGCGACCTGTTCTGAGCTGGTTGCTCTGGACCAGTAGTCAGAGCCTAATTTCCCCATATTAATTAAGCGCTGTCTCTATGCAACTGGTCTTTATGCAACTGGTTTCTGTGCAAAGTACCTATCGATTTTCTTGGATGGTGCTGGGATTAAGCACTGCGATCGCACTTCTCCCCCTGACCCACCCAGCTATCGCCATGTCTCAATTGGCCCAGTCTCTTTCCCTTGAAGAACTTCTAGAGGACGAAGCTGCAGACGCCGAGGCAAACCCCACGGAACTGCTGCCTGCCACCTTCGACGCACCAGCCAACCCGCTGCTGCTGCCGACCCAGCCCGGCGAAGTGAGAATCACCGAGGCCCAGCCCATCACCCTAGAGCAGGCCATCGAACTCTCCTTCCGCAACAACGAAGACCTGCAAATCGCCCTGCTCGAACTGCAGCGCAGCCAGGCCGCCCTGCGCGAAGCTCAGGCCGACCGTTTGCCCAACGTCAACCTCAACACCAGCCTGACTGCCCAGGAGGGCCAGTCCAGTAACTTCGACCCCACCACCGGGCAGGTAAGCGGCGGCAGCCAGATCAATACCACCCTCAGCGGCGGCGTCGAAGTCTCCTACGACCTCTATACCGGCGGCAGACGAGAAGCCTCTATCCGCGCTGCCGAAGAGCGCACCCGCCTAGCCGAACTCGAAATCGAACGTCGCCGCGAACAGCTGCGCCTCGATGCCACCAACGACTACTACGCCCTGCAAGAGTCGGTAGAAGCGATTCGCATCTCCCAGGCTTTTCTGGTCGAAGCCGAGCGCAACCGCAGCGATGCTGCCCTGCGTGAAGAAGTCGGGGTTGGCACCCGCTTCGACGTGCTGCGGGCCGATGTGCAGGTCGCCAATGCCAGGCAGGAACTCGTGCAGGCCCAGAGCAACGAGCAGGTGAACCTGCGCTCTTTGGCTCGCCGCCTCAACCTGCCGCCCAACCTCAACGTGACAACCGTGCCCGTCTCGATTGCCGGCAGCTGGCCGCTAACGCTAGAAGAGAGCATTGTGCTGGCCTTTCAGGGCCGGGCAGAGCTAGAGCAGCAGCTTGTGCAGCGCACCATCAGCGAGCAGGAGCGGCAGATAGCGCTGTCTGCGAACATTCCGCAGCTGGGGGTGTTTGCCAGCTACGACGTGCAGAACTCGTTCAACCGCTCGACTGGCTTTACCGACTCTCTTGGGGTCGGAGCCAGGCTGCAGTGGAACCTGTATGACGGAGGCGCAGCGCGGGCGAGGGCTGAGCAGCGAGAGCGAGACATCGAGATAGCCGAGAGCCAGTTTGCCGATACTCGTAATGGGGTGCGGCTGGAAGTGGAGCAGGCTTACTTCAACCTGGTGGCGAACCAGGACAACATCGGCACGGCGGAGCTAGCAGTAGAGCAGGCCAGAGAGGCGCTGGAGCTAGCGCAGCTGCGCTTTGATGCGGGGGTGGGCACTCAGCTTGACGTGCTGAGCGCGACCCGTGAGT
>JACVRP010000249.1 GCA_014534385.1 Cyanobacteria bacterium Co-bin13 | reverse complement strand
TGGTGTGGTGTGGTGTTTTGAGGAGAAAAGAATGTCGAAAACCGTCGATTTTGGCGGCAGACCATTCCATTTTATTGGTATTGGTGGCATTGGGATGTCTGCGCTCGCTTACATTCTCACAAAACGAAAGTTTCCTGTTTCGGGTTCGGACCTGCGGTTAACGCATATTACTCAGCGGCTGCAGGAAGCTGGAGCGCATATTTTCTGGCAGCAGGAGGCTAGCAACCTCAGCTATTTTCAAACCCTGTCAAACCAGAGCCAATATCCTTGGTCAGCGGTGGGAGCCAACGCCGCACCGTCCGCCCCAGCGGCTCAATGGCTGCCCCAGGTCATTTGCTCAACGGCTATTGATACCAGCAACCTTGAGTATCAGGCAGCCCTACAGCTGGGCTGTCCCATCTTCCACCGCTCCGACTTGCTAGCCGCCCTGATTCAGGACTACAGCAGCATTGCCGTTGCCGGTACCCACGGCAAAACCACGACCAGCAGCATGGTGGGCCTGCTGCTGCTGAGGGCAGGTCTCGATCCCACCATTGTGGTAGGGGGAGAGGTCTCAGCCTGGGAGGGCAACGCCCGTCTCGGCTATGGCCCCCATTTGGTGGCTGAAGCCGACGAATCCGATGGCTCTTTGACAAAGCTGTCTGCCAGCATCGGCGTCATCACCAATATCGAACTCGACCACACAGACCACTACCAGAGTCTGGATGACGTCATTGCGACTTTTAAAACGTTTGCCGAAAAATGTAGCCTGCTGGTGGGCTGCATTGACTGTGCCACCGTGCGCGATGCTATCCAACCCTCAATTACCTACAGCCTCCACCCCGAGTCGGGAGCCGACTATGTGGCTGACGATATCACCTACCATGCTGGTGGTACCCAGGCCACGATTTGTGAGAAGGGCCAACCCCTGGGAACTCTAACCCTGCAGGTTTTGGGTCAGCACAACTTGAGTAACGCGCTAGCTGCGATCGCAGTGGGCCGCGCCCTAGGGCTACCCTTTGCGCAAATTGCCGAGGGCCTGAGCCACTTTGAAGGAGCCCGTCGCCGGTTTGAGTTAAAAGGCCACCACGGCGGCATTCGCTTTGTCGATGACTACGCCCACCACCCCAGCGAAATTCGGGCAACCCTGGCAGCCGCCCGGCTCAAGCTCAAAGACGTCTCCTACAGCGGAGCCGTTAAACGGATTGTGGCTGTGTTTCAACCCCACCGCTATAGCCGCACAGCTGCCTTTTTGCCTGACTTTGCCAACGCCTTTGCTGACGCTGACCGAGTCATTGTTACCGACATCTACTCTGCCGGAGAAGTCAACTCCTTCGGCGTCTGCGGTCGCCAGGTCGCCAGCGAAATTGCCGCCCGTCACGCCCATACCGAGTATCAAGACACCCTGGTCAGCGTGCAGCAGGCGCTTACCGAAACCCTAGAGCCGGGGGACTTGGTTCTTTTCCTGGGAGCCGGTAATCTAAACCAGGTCATTCCCAACGTGATGGCGTATTATGCAGACTCCGAAGCCCAGCCGCTTCAGCAGGCCTGCCGCTAAGCCTTGGCAAGTCCTAATTGCTGGCGACTGTCTAGCCTCGCCCTCCTGATCCGCCCATGGAAAATCTGATTAACCCCTGGGAAGTAGACTCGCTGCTGCGTTCCCAAGTTTCGCTGGCCCCTTTTACAACCTTCCGGGTTGGCGGGCCAGCTGAGCAATTTGTCCTGCCTCGCTCTTGGGAGCAGCTGCAGGCCAGTGTCGCTTGGGCCAGAGAGCGGGATCTGCCACTCACCTTCCTGGGCGCAGGATCTAATCTCTTGATTAGCGACCAGGGTCTGCCGGGGCTAGTCATCTGCACCCGCTACTGGCGGCATACCCAGTTTGACGAGGCCACTGGGCAGGTTACGGCAGCGGCCGGCGAGCCGCTGCCAACCCTGGCCTGGAAAGCCGCCAAGCGGGGCTGGCGCGGGCTGGAATGGGCCGTCGGCATTCCGGGAACAGTGGGCGGGGCTGTCGTTATGAATGCTGGGGCACACGGAGTCTGTACCGCCGATATTTTCCGCTGCGCCCAAGGGGTTGACTCTGGGCAGGGAGTCGTGACGCTGGAGCCCGAAGACATGGGCTTTCAGTACCGCACGTCGGTTCTGCAGGTGCAGCCGCTGCTGCTGGCGCAGGCTACCTTTCAGCTGCAGCCGGGCCATGATCCTGAGGTTGTCACGGCAGATACTCTGGCGGACCTAGAGCAGCGGCGAGCCACCCAGCCCTACGACCTGCCCAGCTGCGGTAGTGTTTTCCGTAATCCCAAACCCTACAGCGCAGGCTGGTTGGTCGAACAAACGGGGCTGAAGGGATACTGCATTGGCAACGCCCAGGTAGCAGAGCGCCACGCCAATTTCATCCTCAATCGGGGGGGCGCTACCGCGACGGATATTTTTCGCCTGATTCACCATGTCCAGGACCAGGTAGAGGCCAAGTGGGCGCTGCGGCTCAAGCCTGAGGTGAAAATGCTGGGGGAATTTCCCCCTGTGTAAGATTCCCGCCACAGGGCGTTAGAATCGGATAGCTTAATTCAGCGTTCTTCGGAACAGCATTTAACAGCATTTAAGGGGCTAGAAGCACTATGTCTAAAGGTCAAGGATTTGGATTCGGTGGCATTGGGGGCAAGATGAAGGAGCTCACCGAAGCTTTCAAAAAAGCCCAGCAGATTCAGGAAGGGGCCAAGCAGCTTCAGGAAGAACTGGAGCAGATGGAGATTGAAGGAGAAGCTGGGGGAGGTTTAGTGAAGGTGGTCCTCAGCGGCAACCAAGAGCCTCGCCGAGTCGTAATCGCCCCTGATGCCCTAAACGAAGGCCCAGACCTGCTGTCGGATCTGGTTACCGCTGCCATGAAAGATGCTTATGATAAGTCTACAGCGACCATGCGGGAGCGTATGGAAGCGCTGACGGGTGGCTTAAACCTGCCAGGACTGTAAGATTATTCTTTGTCCAAGCCTATAGCCGAAGTTTTGCCTAAAAAAGCTTTGAATTTTGCCGTGGGCTTGGTGTCAATCGCTGCAGGAAGTGGGTTGGATGGTGACAAAGCTGCTCTTTGTATGTTTGGGCAATATCTGCCGCTCCCCTTCAGCGGAAAATATCATGAACCACTTGATCCAGCAGCGGGGGCTAACGGATCGAGTTCAGTGCGACTCGGCGGGAACCTCTAGCTACCACATTGGCAGCCCGCCCGATCGCCGAATGACGGCAGCAGCCAGACAGTACGGCATTCACCTCCAGGGGCGAGCCCGTCAGTTTGAGGCGGTAGACTTCACTGCCTTCGACTGGATTCTGGCTATGGATCGGGACAACTACCGCGACATTTTGGCGCTAGATCAGCGAGGTCAGCACCACGCCAAGGTAAAGCTGATGTGTGACTTTTGTCGCCACCATGCTGACCAGGAGGTGCCCGATCCATACTATGGGGGGCCTGAAGGCTTTGATTATGTGGTTAATTTACTGCTGGATGCCTGCGAAGGGCTGCTGGAATTTGTGCTGGAGCAGTCTCCGGCTTCCTCAAGCTAAGCGGGAGCCGTAAGCCGTGAATCAGGTTTACCGCAAGGAGCGGGCGGGCGAACGACGCTGGCAGGTTCGTTTGGGCTTGTTGGGCTTGGGCTTGGCCCTTCACAGCTGGGTGGGGGGCCGACCTGCGATCGCAGCAGAGCGCGTTATTATTTCCTACGGCGCAATTGAGCGGTCGATTCAGGTGAGTCAGCTAGAGCGGTTTGCCGACACGGGGGAGCTAGATCCGCAGCTGGCCGCCTACGTTCGCTTATTTAACTTAGAGCCTGGGCAGCTGGCACAGCTGCGGCAGGCGCTCAATGCCTCTGCCGAATTTGACGTGGTCGCTGTCGGCCAGTTTTTATATACGCCCCAGGGTAAGTTTCTGCTTAAGCAGGTGTCTCGGGTGATTCAAACACCTTCCCGGCAGGCGGGCTTTTTGGCGACTCGGGGGGCTTTGATCTTGGCAGCGGCTGACCCCAACGGGGGGCTCACCCTGCTCAACGTGCTGCGGCACTTTCCCAGTGAGGGCCTTCGCATTGATGTGGCCCGAGGGCTGGCCGTTGTGGATCTGCTGAATCAGACCCTCGGTGAGTCTAGCCAGGCGATCCAGGCGATCCAGGTACAGTCGGCGGCAGCGGCAGCGCAGCTTTCGCCAGAGGGGCAGCTTGCGATCGCACAGGCCCTGGCTCAGCTAGAAACAGAGCGGCTCTACAGTGCCCGAGTGTTTGACCTTAACGTGCCCGGGTTGCAGGAACCTGCCGATCTGTACCTGCCGGAGCCCCTGCCGGGAACGGGAGCCTCGCCCTTCAACCGCCCGGTGGTGGTCATCTCCCACGGGCTTGGCAGTGACCGGGGCAGCTTTGCTTACCTGGCCGAAAATCTGACAGAGTTTGGCGTCGCTGTCGTGGCGGTGGAGCACCCTGGTAGCAATGCTCGGCAGCTGTCGGCCCTGCTAGAAGGCCAGACCAATTTTGTGACCCCCACCGAGGAGTTTATTGACCGCCCCCAACAGGTGACGCTCACCCTCGATGCTCTGGAGCGGCAGGTTCGCATCAACCCGGCCTTTAGAAACCGGATGAACCTCGACCGTGTAGGCATTATTGGGCAATCGTTTGGGGGCTATACGGCGCTGGCTTTGGCGGGAGCCACCATAGACTCCGTTAACCTGGGCAGCCAGTGTTCGCCTACAACCCTGAACCTAAACCTGTCTCTGCTGCTGCAGTGTCAGGCTACCCTACTGATCAACCCAGGCCGATCGCTCGTAGATCCCCGCATTCAGGCAGTTTTTGTGATGAATCCTGTAGGCAGTGCTCTGTTTGGTCAGAGCGGCTATGCTCAGGTAAAGGTTCCGGTGATGGTGGTAGCGGGATCTGCGGACACGGTAGCCCCCGCCTTTCCAGAGCAGATTGAGCCTTTCGACTGGATCACGTCTCCCGAGCGATACCTGGCCCTGATCGGCAACGGCAGCCACTTTTCGGTCATTGGTGATGAGATTGGCCCCAACCAGCCGATTCCCGTGCCGCCTGAGATTATTGGGCCTCGACCCGATATTGCCCAAGGCTACATGGAGCTCCTCAGCCTGATTTTCTTCAAGGCTCACCTGGAGGAGCAGCTGCAGTATCGCGCCCTGCTGCAGCCTGCATTTATAGAAAACTTTGTCAGCGCCGATCCGCTGCCTCTGAGCCTGATTGAGGCGCAGCCGCTGCTGACCGAACCTCTCGCAACGCCTGCTGCCGTGCGCTGAGGTCAGGAGATTAATTGCCAGCAGGAGCCGCAGACGTGCAGGGATTTCTCAACCTCAATAAGCCAGCAGGGCTGACCTCCCACGACTGTGTGGCAAGGGTCAGACGGCTGCTGCAGACCAAAAAGGTCGGCCACGGCGGCACGCTAGATCCGGCGGCTCAGGGGGTGCTGCCCATCGCTGTAGGCCGGGCCACCCGGCTGCTGCCCTACCTGGCCTCGGGCAAAGCCTACCAGGCCGTGATCCGCTTTGGGCTGATCACGGCAACCGATGATCTGGAGGGAGATATTCTGCACCAGCAGCCAGCCCCCGATCTCTCCCTGGCGCAGATTCAGGCGGTGCTGCCCCAGTTTTTGGGCCAGATTGAGCAGGTGCCGCCCCGCTATAGCGCCATTCAGGTAGATGGGCAGCGACTGTACGACCTGGCTCGTAAGGGGCAGGCCGTTGAAGCTCCGCTACGTCA
>JACVRP010000206.1 GCA_014534385.1 Cyanobacteria bacterium Co-bin13 | reverse complement strand
TCCCGACGTGTACAACAGTCATCTCGCAGCTTACCACCAGGAACTGCTGGCTCGGCTGCAGGTGCAGGCCAACTTGGTAGTGCCCATCCTAGAGCAGGACAGCTTGTGGGGGCTGCTGATCGTGCACCACTGCGCTGCCCCTCGAACGTGGCAGCGCTTAGACGTCGAACTGGTGCGACAGGTGGCCCTGCAGCTAGGGTTGGCCCTGAGCCAGAAGAGTTTGCAGCAGCAAGCCGACAGTGCCCTGCAAACCGCTCAAAATCAGCTTGCCCGCCATCTAGAAAACACCCCCTTGGGCACCCTGATGTGGGACTCGCGGCTGCGCCTGCAGCAGTGGTCGAGGCAGGCTGAATACATTTTTGGCTGGACTGCAGCTGAAGTGTTAGGCAAAAAGGTGACTGAATGGGGCTTTATCTATGAGGAGGACTGGCCTCGGGTAAGCGCCGAGATCCAGGAGTTGATCTCTGGTGGAGGGCACAGCATCTCCTGCAACCGCAACTATTGCAAAGATGGCAGGATCATTGACTGCGAGTGGTACAACTCGGTTTTGCTCGACAGCCAGGGCAGGCTAGTTTCTATTCTGTCTCAGGTGCAGGACGTCAGCGATCGCACCCGAACCGAAGCGACTCTCCGGCAGCGGGCTGACCAGGAGCAGCTGCTGCGCCGAATTACGGGACATCTGCGCGAGTCGCTAGACCTAAACCAGGTGCTTGCAACCACCGTTGCCGAAGTGCAGCAGACCCTACAGGCTGACCGGGTTTTGATTGTCAGGCTACAGAGCGGGGGTTTAGGAGAGGTGCTGCAGGCGGCAGTGCTGCCGCCCTTTTCGCCTGTCGAGCCGCAGCGGTGGCCCCAGGAGTGTTTGCCAGAGGACTGGTATGAGTTCTACCGGCAGGGTCAGCCACGCATTGTGCCCGATATTTATGTCGATGACCGGGGCGCATGCATGGTGGAGTTTCTGCACACTCTAAACGTTAAGTCAAAGACGGTTGCTCCCATTATTCAGAATCGGCGGGATGGGCCTGATCTGGTTTGGGGCCTGCTGATTGTCCATGCCTGCAGCGACTACCGGCAGTGGCAGCCCGCCGAGGCCGACCTGCTCCAGCAGATTGCCAACCAGCTTGCGATCGCAATTCAGCAGTCAGAACTCTACCAGCAGCTGCAGCAGGCCAATCAGGAACTAGAGCAAATCTCCACCACCGACTCTTTAACTCAGCTTGCCAACCGTCGCCGCTTTGATGAGTACCTGCTGCGGGAGTGGCAGCGGCTGGCCCGAGAGCAGGCCCCCATTGCCCTGATTCTTTGCGATGTCGACTATTTCAAGCGCTATAACGACACCTACGGGCACTCTGCAGGCGATGCCTGCCTGACCCAAATTGCCCAGGCCATCAGCCAGTCAATCAAACGCCCCAGCGATCTAGCGGCCCGCTACGGGGGAGAAGAGTTTGCCATTGTCCTACCCAACACACACCAGACGGGTGCCCTGAAAATTACTCAGGCCATTCGCCGCCACCTGGCCCGCCTGCAAATTCCCCACGCAGCCTCTCCAGTGCAGTCACAGATTACCCTCAGCTTTGGCATTGCTGTCGCCGCTGCCCCCCCGGTCGCCACCTCTCCACAGATCCTGATTGAAGCTGCCGATCGGGCCCTCTACCTGGCCAAAGCTGAGGGCCGCAACCGCTATAGCCTGGCCCCACCCATCTCAACCTAACGCCAGAGTTGTCGAGCAAAGCCCCAAACTAAAGCACCCAGGGAGGCAGTCGTTATGGAACCCGCAGCCATTCTCAATCAGATAGCCCGACTCACCGCTCTGCAAACCCTGATCGAACCTGTTGCGGTGATGGTGTTTGCCTTTTCTGGCATGGTGCCTGCCCGCACCAAACAAATGGACGGAGTGGGCGTGTATATTGTGGCGTTTGTCACAGCGCTAGGCGGCGGTACTCTACGGGACGTGCTGCTCGATCAGCGCCCCCTGTTTTGGGTAGAACACCAGGAATATCCCATCCTGATTCTGATCTTGGTCCTGATCTTTTTATATGCCCCCCGCTTCAACCTGCCCTTTCAGCCCTTGGCCAGGCAGTACTTCAACCTGGTCGATGCCCTCGGCCTCGGCCTATTTAGCATCTCCGGCACGGCCGCCGCTCTGGCCCACCAAATCCCCCTCTTCCCGGCCACCTTGTTTGGCGTTATTACCGGCGTTTTCGGCGGCGTTCTGCGCGACGTACTCATTACCGAAATTCCCATGATCTTCCGACAGAGCACCAGCCTCTACGCCACCTGCTCCTTTGTCGGCTGCTGGGCGTTTCTCTTGGCACTCTGGCTAGAATGGCCCGATGCGATCGCAGTCCTGCTCGGCATCACCACCACCACGACCCTACGCCTACTCGCCCTGCACTTTAACCTCACCCTGCCGTTGGGACAGAAAGGGGGGTAGGGGGTGAATGGGTAAGGTAGGGGAGACGCGGGACGCGGGGACACGGAGACTTGGAAAACTTACGAATAAGGCTCCCCACCTTCCCTATCCCCTCTCCGCGTCTCCCCGTCTCCCCCTCCCCGCGTCCTCTTCCTACGCCCTCTTCCTACGACTTCACCTTCCCAAACCGCCGATCGCGCTGCTGATAGGCGTACACGGCCTGGTGAAACTCTGACGAGTCAAAGTCAGGCCAGAGGGTTTCGGTGACGTAGATCTCGGCGTAGGCTAGCTGCCACAGGAGAAAGTTGCTAATTCGCAGTTCTCCGCTGGTGCGGATCAGCAGGTCGGGGTCACAGATGTCGGCAGTATAGAGGTGCTGGGAGAAGAGATCTTCACTGATGTCTTCGGGGGAAAGGTGGCCTTGCTGAACTTGGGTTGCGATCGCGCGGCAGGCCTGCACAATTTCTTGCCGCCCGCCATAGTTCGTCGCCACAGTGAAGCTGATCCCCGAATTGCTCTTAGTTTGGGTTACGGCATAGTCGATTTCTGCCTGCAAAGACTCCGGCAGCGCTGCCAGGTTGCCCACAAAGCGAATGCGGACGTCCTCTGTCATCATCTCGGCCAGTTCCTGCCGCAGCACCCGCTCGAAGAGGGTCATCAGAAAATCGACCTCCTCCAGTGGACGGCCCCAGTTCTCCGTAGAAAAGGCGTAGGCTGTGAGGGCTTCAATGCCCCAGTCACGGCAGCAGCGCAACAGCTTTTTTAGCGTATCCACACCTCGGCGGTGGCCCATAATCCGAGGTAGGCCACGGCGCTTGGCCCAGCGGCCATTGCCGTCCATGATGACAGCGACATGCTTCGGTAGACGCTCCCGGCTTAAGTCAGCGGGCAACTCATAGTGAACAGTAGGCTTGGCGGTCATTTCTTCTCCCGAGAAGCCGACGACGGCAGGCGAAACAGGCGTTTTAGTACAGCCAGGCCCTGAAGGCCCAAACGCCTCCCCAGACTCCGAAGCGTCGGGGCCACAGCCTCGCGCTCCACAGCCATTGAAAACTTGGCCCGCAGAATTTCCCTCAACCGGCTGCTAGTCAAGGGCCGGTTTAACATTCCCCGTTCTGCCAGCGAAATAGAGCCCGTCTCTTCTGATACCACAACACAGAGACAATGCTCTACCCGTTCCGTAATTCCCATGGCCGCCCGGTGCCGAGTGCCCAACTGACGTGAGGCCGATCTCTCCGAAATCGGCAGGATCACACCCGCCGCCATAATCCGCGATCCCCGAATCAAAACAGCACCATCGTGGAGCAAAGTAGTGGTCTGAAAAATAGTCTGCAGCAGCTCTCGAGACACTTCTGAATTAAGGCGCACCCCCGGCACCGAAAAGTCCCGCTCATCAATTGGCTTGTCTGTTTCCAAAATCAGCAGCGCCCCCGTGCGGTTCTGGGATAGCTCTTTAACCGCATCGACAATCTCGTCAATCACGCTATCTGGCTGGGGCGGCGTTTCGCGGGGTGGATTTAGCAGCTGCCAGAGGCGACCCTGGCCAATCTGCTCCAGCAGCCGCCGAAACTCTCCCTGCAGCATAAAGGCCATCGCCACCGCCGAGCCCACCACCAGCTTGTCCAGCACAAAGCCTAGCAGCTGCAGACCAATTGCTTTACTCAGGGCGGCGGCCAGCATCAAAAAGATCAGGCCGCGCACCATCCAAAGCGTTCGGCGCTCGCCAATAATGACCAGCACCATGTAGGTCAGCAGCAGCACGAGGCCGATGTCTAGGGCTGGAAGCAGGAAAAACCGAACCCTATCGAGGTTTGCCAGCCATTGCTCCCAGAAATTCATGAAAATCTATCTGGTGCCCAGAAACAGCCCATTCTGCCAACATCACAGCGGATTGCAATTGGCAACTCTACATCAGCCCAATAGGCTGGGTCCCTTACCGGCACCTTAAACGGGCATCCAGACCTAAGGGAACCCGGTTGAGCAGATTCCCCTAGCTAGACCCTGGCTAAGGCTTTAAGGTTTCTGGCAAGCAGTCCTGCCGCAGCAGATCTTGGAGAGTTTCCCGCTGAATAATCAGATGGGCTTCTCCAGCATTAACCAGCACCGCCGCCGGACGGGGGACACGATTGTAGTTTGACGCCATGCTGTAATTGTAGGCACCTGTCGCAGGGATCACGACTACTTCCCCAGTTTCCAGGGCAGGTAGCTGAGCATCTTTAATCAAAATATCGCCCGATTCGCAGTGTTTTCCGGCCAGCGTTAGCGTTTCGCTCAGCGGGGCCGACATCTGGCTGGCAGCCAGGGCGCGGTAGACCGACTGGTAGGTGATGGGCCGAGGGTTGTCAGACATGCCCCCATCAACTGAGACGTAAGTGCGTAGCCCCGGAATGTGCTTTTGGCTGCCCACCGTGTAAGCCGTTACGCAGGCCGAACCAATCAAAGAGCGGCCTGGTTCACAGAGCAGCCTGGGCAGGGGCAGCTGATGTGCTTGGCAGGCAGCAATGACACCTTCACAGACAGTCTTGACCCAGGTGTCGATGCTGGGGGGATCGTCTGACTCTGTGTAGCGAATGCCCAAACCGCCCCCAATATCAAGCTCACTTAAGGACAGCCCGTACTGCTGGGCCTTAACCAGCCACTGCACCATGACCTCTCCCAGATCGCTGTGGGGATTTAGCTCAAAAATTTGAGAGCCGATGTGGGCATGGATGCCCAGACAGGCCAAACCGGTCTGCTGGCTCAAAAACTCATAAACGGCCTCGACCTGGTCGGGATCAAAGCCAAATTTGCTGTCTAGGTGGCCGGTACGAATGTACTCATGGGTATGGCACTCAATCCCCGGCGTTAGCCGCAGCAGGATTTCGATGGGATCTGCCTGGGCCGCTACAAAATCAGCCAGGGTGCGTAGCTCAAACCAGTTGTCTACCACGATGCGGCAGCGGGCATCGACCGCCATCCGCAGTTCTTCAGTGGATTTGTTGTTGCCGTGGAAGTAAATCTGGTCGGCGGGCACCCCGGCCTGCAGGGCGGTATAGAGTTCCCCGGCAGAGACAACGTCAATTCCTAGGCCCTCGGAGGCTGCGATCGCACACACCGCCAAACAGTTCCAAGCCTTAGAAGCATAAAGCACCAGCGCCTCGCCACCGTAGTACCGAGCAAACGCCTCACGGTACTGCTGACAGGCCGTTCTCAGGCTGTGCTCGTCTAGAACATAGAGCGGTGAGCCAAAGCGCTGCACCAGATCCACCACATCGCAGCCCCCCACCTCTAAGTGGTCTTTAGCATTTACTTGAGCCGTGAGGGGAAGCAGAGACTGGTTTGGGGAGCTTGTGGAGTCAGCGCCGCTCAAATATTGACGGCTGGAATTTTGCACGTCTGCCGGGAAAGTAGAAACCATCAGAACTCTTCAAAAATACGCAGGGGTGAGCAGGAGAATCCGTCAGCGAACGCTTGTCGGGCTGCGATAAGCAAATCGCCCTAATGTACCAGTGTACAATTGAGGGCTGTACCTCCAAGGGCTTTGACTATGGTTTTGGCGGGTAAACTCTTCTGCCATTCTCCCTCCATAGAAGATCTGCCCGCTATCGTCAGCCTGGATCAGCGCTGCCTGGGTGGGCTGTGGTCTGAGAACGGGTACCGCCGGGAAATGGACAGCCCCAACAGCCTTTTTCGTGTCCTCTCCACCGTAGATCCGGCTCCCTCCCCGGTTCCATCGACGCCATCGATAATTGGTATCGGCTGCCTTTGGGCCATTCTCGATGAAGCCCACATTACGGTTCTAGGCATTGATCCCCCGTATCAGGGGCAGGGGTTAGGGCAGTGGTTGCTGCTGCACCTGCTACGGGCAGCTCGCAACCGGCAGCTGCAGCACGCCACCTTAGAGGTGAGAGCCAGCAATAACCCAGCCCAAAAGCTGTACCAAAAGTTTGGCTTTCAGCAGGTAGGCTGCCGCCGCCGCTACTACTCCGACGGGGAAGATGCGCTTTTGTTGTGGCGTAGTGGATTACAAAACACAGATTTCTTGCAGCAACTAATCCAATGGCAGGCCCCTATCCTGATCCGACTGCGCCGCCAAGGATGGCACGTTAGCGACGAGCTCTGTGAAGATGGGAACTGTTCGGAAAACCGAATGATTAATGACTCAAATGGTTTTGACAAAAATTGATCTTTAATGCGCCCTGGGATGCTTGACAAAGCATGATCCTGGCTTTTCTTCTGATCGGTTAAAGCGGATCTTTTGCTACGAAAATTCCGCTGTTTGGTGGGGCACAGTTCATAAAAATCACTGTGCTAGAATCAGCTTATTCGGCACGCACCAGGTGATAAGTTACCGTCATGTTTGAACGCTTCACGGAAAAGGCCATTAAGGTCATCATGCTGGCCCAAGAGGAGGCTCGCCGACTGGGCCACAATTTTGT
>JACVRP010000454.1 GCA_014534385.1 Cyanobacteria bacterium Co-bin13 | reverse complement strand
CGTTGAGGCAATCGTAGATCAGATAGAGCCTTTAGTCCCCCCCAAAATCAAGCCTGAAGAAGCTGAGAAATTTTCCCAAGCCCTCAAGCAAGGCGAAGCAGACCGCGAAGAGATTGCGGCAAATGCTGTTCGCCTCTCAAATATTTCAGCGGTGCGAGAACTGGTTTAGACAGCAAGCAGCTAAACGCCTTCATATAGGAGACTTAAACATGACACATACTGTAGCCCCTCGCGAACTAGCCTCACACTTTATGCAAACGCTGCAAAAAGCTGAGGAAACCGGTGATGTTGAATCCTTGGCTGCCTTGTTCTCAGATGATGCAGAGCTAATCAATTTGGCGATGCTAGAACCTTTGAAGGGGAAAGAGGGGGCTTACCGCTTTTGGGATAAATACCTTACTGTATTTGATCGGATCCACTCCGAATTTACGAATGTGATTGAAAATAGCGATGTTTCTGTTCTGGAATGGGTCTCAAAGGGAACCTTGTCCTCTTCGGAGGAAATCACTTACCGAGGGGTCAGTATTTTGGAATTTAAAGATGGGCAGGTGCAGCGTTTTCGCACCTATTACGACTCAGCTGCCTTTCTACCACAGGGCGCAAAGCACGAGTAAATCGATTTTTTAACAGGAGAGCATACATGCAACTCAACCTAATGCTGTTGTGGGTCACGCTGTCGTTTGTATTGGTAGGTGCGATCGCACTACTGCTACAGCCTGCTATTGATTTCCATTCAGCCCTGTAAATTATCTATAGCAATAGCCACTGGTGTTAGGACGGGGTGCAGGGGTGGAACCCCTGGCTGGGGGCGTAGCCCCCACACCCCCAAAAAATCGGATGTCCTAAGCTATGTGGCGACAGCTATAAAACTTCCAAAAAAGCAGGATTACTCTCAATTAGCCCCACTGGCAGCCGCAGCTTGGGGCAGGGCGAGCCAGAACCGGCTGCCTTGACCGGGTTGAGACTCAACCCCGACACAGCCTCCCATACGCTCTATGCCGGTGCGGACAATTGCCAGACCAATGCCTGTCCCAGCGTAGCGCTCGTTGCCGTGCAGCCGTTCAAAGACCCGAAAAATGCGCTCCTGGTATTCGGCGGCAATGCCGATGCCGTTGTCAGCCACCCACACCTTGACCCAATCCTGCGAGTCTTGCCTCTCTGCTTGAGCGGAGATCTCAATTATTGGCGTGGCCCCTGGCTGCACAAACTTTATGGCATTGCTCAACAGGTTAACGACCACCTGCACCAGGGTCGAGTAGTGGGCACAGACAGCCGGCAGCTCACCGCTCACCATAATCTGAGCCTGGCTCTCTTTAATGGGGGCCATAAGCTGCTGCTGCGCCTCCTGCACCACAGCGGCAAGATCGGTTGGCTGCAGGTTAATTTGCCGCCGGGTCAGGTGGCTGTAGGCCAGCAGATCTGCAATGAGGGTCTCCATCCGCACTGCGTCTTTGATGATGGACTGGACATACTCCTGGCCTAGAGGGTCGATCTGGTCGCCGTAATCTTCTAGCAGGGCCTGGGCAAAACCCTGTATGGTGCGCAGCGGGGCCCGCAGGTCGTGGGAGACTGAGTAGGTAAAGGCTTCTAGCTCCTGGTTCATCTCCTGCAGCTGCAGGGTGCGCGCTTCTACTCGCTGCTCTAGCTCCGTAGCGTAGGCCTGTAACTGCTCTCGCAGCTTAGACTGCTCAAGTGCGATCGCAAGCTGCGCCGCAACTTCCTGAGCAATTGCCCTGGCCTCTTCGTCAAAGGCGGCGGGTGCAGCAGCAGCAAGGGTCAACTCGCCAATCAGCTCCTCCTGCACTTTAAGGAGAATGCTCAAACAGCTGCGAATTCCCCTAGAGCCCAGCTGCTCATAGATAGGCAGTCGCTGCTCAGCTGTCGCTAGATCCTCCACGTAGCGGACCTGGGGCTGCTCCAGCACATCTGCCGGAGCAAAATCTTCCAGGGCCAAAATCGTCCCCTCAGGGGGGTACAGCACTGCCTCGGCACTGCCTGCTAAAACCTGAGCGCGTTGGCCATCTGAGTCAAACAAAGTCACCAGCGCTTGCTGGCTCATCACCAGCTGCCGCAGCCGAGTCAAAGCGGCTCGCATCAGCTCGCTGCTAGATTCGGCAGCCAAAATTGAGCGGTCAATTTCATGCAGAGCCGCTAGCCGCTGGGCCGAGCGCTGGACAGCGGCAGTTTCTTGTCTAGCGATCCTCAAGGCCTCTTCATAGCTGCCAGAGACCCCCAGCACCAGGCGGCGAATGAAGTAGGCTAGCACCCCCCCCACGGCTAAAGTCAACAGCAGACTCGTGACAATCACAGCTCTGGTAGTCTCCTGAGCCCTCTGGCTGCGCTGGTCACGCAGATGCTCTTCCACGGCAATAAAGCCGGCAATGTGCTGGCGCAGCCGATCCATCCTCTGCTTTTGCAGCCGCAGCAGGACAAGGGTTTCAACCTCTCCCTGCTGCCGCCGGGCAATGGCAGGCGCAATTAACTGGCTCCACTCTTCGTACTCAGCCTCGATCTCCCGAATTCGCTGGCTCTGGCTGGGATTGTCTGAAACCAAGCGCTGCAAAGCCTCAAACGAGTCTCCAGTCGTGACACTGGCCTGTTGGTAAGGCTCTAGAAAATCTGGTTCACCCGTTAACAGGTAACCCCGCAGCCCGGTCTCCATATCCAGCAGCAGTTTTTGGGTGTAGTTTGACTGCGAGATCACCCGGTCTGTGTGGTCTATCCAGTTGAGCGCCTCTAGTAGGCGAGCGACCTGAAGCATGGAAACTCCCGCCAGCAGCAGCAGCAGCACAATAGGTAGGGTGATCGCGTAAACCAACCTGCGCCGAAAGAGAGTCTGGGAAAATTGCAGCAGCATGCCCCCATGCTACCGCCAAGCCTACGGCAGATACTTACCAAGTTCAACTTCCAGGCAAAATTGGGACAGCTGACGGGTGGAGGCTGCGATCGCAACCCTAACCTCCATATCACGGGCAGGTCTATTGCTATGGGCTCCAGCAACAGTGTGTTGGAAGAGATGCTCACAGGAACGGGCTGCTATCTACGCAGATAGACACCCCAGATAATCCAGCTGGACAATATCAGAAAAGCTGCAACTAAGAGCCAGTGATCCCACCGTTGAGGGTCAAAGCTTGAGGCATCCATAGCTATAGGCCTTCTGCCGAGGGAGGGGCTGCTGAGGGAGGGGCTGCTGGTGGAGGGGCTGCCGGAGCAGGAGCCGGGGGAGCCGCAGGTTCGGGG
>JACVRP010000046.1 GCA_014534385.1 Cyanobacteria bacterium Co-bin13 | reverse complement strand
GTGCCTCAGGGCTGCCGGGTTCGACAGCGGCCTCCTCCTCAGTCTCCTGACCAGGCATGGGCAGCGACAAAACTAGCCCGTGAAGGGCCAGGGATGCCAGCAGTAGCGGTGCACCCAGGAAAAGCCTAATGTTTTGGCGCTTAGGGGATGAAGTCCGGCGGGACGCCATAGTTGCTTCAAAGAATCGGAGTTCAGTAGCGGGTCTTTCAAGTGTTACAACAATTTTTCGTCAATGGCAGTCGCGCAGACAGTTTATTAAGCGGCTCCATTGCGGCTAGTCTAGGCTGAAGGTGCTTAAAGGATGGTTCCCAGTTAGTGGGACGGCGTATTGGGGGACGGCGGAATTATGAGACGGCGTGAAGATTTGACTCTGCTGGTACCCGGCATTTTGCTGGTGCTGACAACGGTGCTGCTAGTAACGCTTGAGCCACGCATTTCTTCTTTATTTCAGGGACAGGAGCCAGTCGTAATGAGGACAGACCTGTTGAGTGATCCCTTCCTACAGTACCCAACTTCGAACTCAATGCGGGTGGTCTGGTTCACAGAATTTGCCGGTCAAGATCACGAGGTAATCTACGGCCAACCCGGACAGAACGGGCAGAGTCTAGAGGCTGACCGCGGCGGCGTGAGACGGGCCATAGCAACTACCACTCAACTCAGCCGTACCCGTGAAGATGCTGATTCTAAAGTGAGCCAGCCTGAGTTTCAGGATTTAAAGCAGACCGTTCGCCGCTCCATCTGGCGGCATGAAGCTGAAGTGACCGGGCTGACCCCTGGCGCTCGCGTGCCCTACCAGGTAAGTAGCCAGCGCGAGGATGGCACCGTGGTCAAGAGCCGCCCTTTTACCCTGGCTGCCGCCCCGTCAGCGGGCCAACCCCTGAAGATCCTGCTGACCTCCGACCACCAGCTCATGCCCATGACCCCAGCCAACCTGCAGATGGCACAGGAGACCGTCGGGCAGGTAGACGCGGTGTTTCTAGCGGGCGATCTGGTGAACATTCCCGATCGGGCTTCAGAGTGGTTTGACCACGCCCTGGGCAATGCCTTTTTTCCCTGCCTCCAGGGCCGAGCCGACTATGCCCTAGAGCGCAACGGCACGATTACCCGCTACCGGGGCGCAGAGCTGATTCAGCATGCCCCGCTGTTTCCGGCCCTGGGCAACCATGAAGTCATGGGTCGCTACTCCAGTAACGCCTCTCTCAATGCCCAATTTAATAACCCGGTGCCCCGCAGTGCCGCAGTGAGAACCTACGAGGCCAATGCCGACCTGTTTAACCCCGATGGCGATGCGGGTCTGCGCCGTCAGTGGATTGTCAACAATTCGTTTAACTCAGATACCTACGAAGAAATTTTTAGCCTGCCCGTGACCTCGGTGCCCAATCCGGAGCGCTCAGAAGAAACCTCTCGCTACTATGCGGTAACCTTTGGCGATGTCCGCCTGGTGTCGCTCTACGTGGCTCAGATTTGGCGCACACCCGATCTCAGTGCGACGGCTAGGGGCCGCTACCAGGAGCGAGAGCAGGACCTGGGCACACCCCAAAACTGGGGGTATGGCAATCACATCTTTGAGCCCATTGCCCAGGACAGCCTGCAGTATCAATGGCTGCAGCAGGAGCTGGCCAGCGAGGCATTTCAGCAGGCCCGCTACAAGGTGGTGATGTTCCACCACCCGCCGCATACTTTGGGTGATAACATTGTGCCGCCCTTTGCCGACCCGGTGCCGGTGTACGACCGCTGGCCCGATGGCAGCCTGAAGGCGGTGCGCTACGAGTACCCTAAGCCCGACGATCAGATCATGCGCGACCTGGTGCCGCTCTTAGAAAATGCTGGAGTAGACCTGGTGTTTTACGGCCACTCCCACCTTTGGAACCGCTTTACTGGCCCCAACGGCACCCACTACCTGGAGACCTCCAACGTGGGCAACACCTACGGTGCCTACTGGCAGGACAAGGCGCGCCCGGTGCCTACCGCAGACGCAGGCTTTACCGCGAGCTACTACACCGCAACGGGCGATCCTAACGGCCTTGAGCCCAGGATGCCTACCCTGGCCTCGCCGCCCAATGACGCGGGCAGCCCACAGCCTTTTCTGGCCAGTAACGAGGTGACTGCCTTCAGCCTTTTTGATACGGGCACCGGGCTCATCAGCAGTTACTACTTTGATACCCGCCAGCCCGGTTCGGAAGCTGTCAAATTTGATGAGTTTTCCCTAGGCCAACCTTAAAAGCGAAATCGCCAGGAAAGTTTCCTGGCGATTTTGAGGCAGTTCTAGAGCAAAAGCGATCGCAATTATTGCGATCGCTTTTGCCTAAAGAGGACAACCCAAAACTGGGTCAGCCTAATTTACATGGAAGAACCGACACCTGCGTAGGCTCCGTAGAAGAACAAGCCCACAACCACTAAAACGCCCGTACCTGCAACAGTTGCAACAATCCACAGAGGGATCCGACCACTTTGAAGCATTGCTAACACCTCCTACCGTTTATCTCAAACACAGCTAGAAAATCTACGTCAGTCTTGTCTGGCAAACGAGGCCGACAACTCTGACTAACAGGATTTAGTTAAAGAAGTAGCTAGAAAACAAGAGTCCCAGAACAAAGACCAGCAGCAATCCTAGAAAGAGGGATGTCCGGTTGAGTTCGACGGGCTGCTTATTAGGGTTGGGTGAGCGATCCACGAGTGTCTCCTACCGTTGAATGAACTGCATGGCGGCAATTGCGCCCAGGAAAAATACGGTGGGAACGGCCAGAGTGTGTACGGCCAGCCAGCGTATGGTGAAAATGGGATAGGTAATTTCGCCGGGTGTGTTGGTCTGCATAGGGCTTATTTCAAACTCAAGTTGGACTGCTAGCGCGAGGTGAAATCGTCAATCTGCTGCTTCGCATCGAAGCGGTCATTGACGATGGGAATCTGCATCTGGTTGTCGGGATAGTATTCGTTGGGACGGGGCGTGCCAAAAGCATCATAGGCTAGCCCAGTGCTGACAAACAGCCACCCGGCGATGAACAGCATGGGGATCGTGATGCTATGGATAATCCAATAGCGAACACTGGTGATAATGTCCGAGAATGGACGCTCGCCAGTTGTACCTGCCATGTCAACGTCTCCTACTTAGGCAAAGAAAGCTCAATAACAATCATACGGAACGCTGTAAACCCTTACAAGCAGTTAATCCTTCTGTAGGGTTAAGCAGCCCTGCCAGATTCCTCATATTTCAGCAAAACTCCGCGCTGACCGAGGATAAACCCGTGATTTTCATCAGTGAAGATTATCCGGTTGAAGTTGGAGGGAACATCTCCCACGGCTGTGTCCTTTAACCAGTTCTGACCGCCATCCGGGCTGAACAGCAGGGTGCCGCCACCGCCGGTTACCCAAAGCTCTTGGGGCGTGCGGTAGGCCACATCCAGGAGCCCCCAGCTGGTTGAAAACTCAGGCGTGATAGCTTCCTGAAAAGCTTCTGAGCCAAGGGAGTCGGAGAAGCGAATTTGCCCGCCCCGCGCCACCAGCCAGAGCTTGCCTTCGGCATCAAAGCCCATATTTTGCAGGCGGCGGGAGTTTTGCCGGTTGTGGGGCAGCCATTCCCGCTGACCGGGAGCCCAGGTAGAGTAGAAGTTACCGCGAGACGAAACCGCGACATAGCGCCCCTCCTTGGAACGGGCCATGTTGCGCACGATGCCCACGGCTCCCTCAACCAGGCCCTTCCAGTTGCGTCCCCCGTCTTGAGTCACGTAGATCGCACCAATATTGGTCGCCATTTCAGCTGACTTAGGCCCTAGCGCCGTCACCAAAAAGGGAGTGCCGGGTAGCTTGGGGCTGAGGGGCAAGTTCTCCCAGGTTGTGCCGCCATCGGTGGTGTGCAGCAGCAGACTGGGTTCGCCCGTAATCCAGCCTTCGTCCCCAGCAAAATCAACTGAGGTAAAGGTATAGCTCTGATCGCCTAGCTCCAGCTGCCGCTCTTCCCAGGTTTCGCCGCCATCGCGGGTCTCCAACAGGCTGCTGCGGTTGCCGACTAGCCAACCGTGGCTGGGATCTTTGGCAAAGGCGATATCAGAAAAATTGGTTTCCACCGGAAGCTGAATGACTTTCCAGGGATTTTGGTCTAATTCGGGGAGAAAGGCGCTAGAACAGCCGGTCGCCATCAGCGCGATCGCAGCCACGGCCACCACAAACCCTCTTCTAAGCCAGCTCAATACAGGATGCATTGGATTTAAACGACCTAATCTAATAGCGATAACCGATGGAGTAAACCTGCATCAATTGCAGGGCCTGGTTTCTAATGCGCTCAGCAGCGAGTTTTAGAAACCAGGGCTTGGCCTTTATCGCAGGCCATAGAGGCTCAGGAAAAATAGGACTGCCAAGGCTAGACTGCCAAAAATCAAAATGTTCTTTTGACCCGGCGTCATCGCATTGACCCCCAAGCCGTAGCCCAAATTTTCCTTAAACCCTGAGGGCGATCCTGCCGGGCCGATGTTGCTAAACTGAATTTTCTGAGCACCGCAAACAGGACACTTCCAGCTATCGGAAATTTCCTCAAAGGGCGTGCCAGCCGGAATTTTCCCTCGGTCATCGCCTTTGACCGGCTCGTAGTCGTAGCCACAGGCACGACACTCGTAGCGATCCATGTCCTTGGGCTCTAGCGGGGCTGCCGGAGTCAGGGCTTCGGCCTCAGAACCTTCGGTCACTGGATGCTCGGCCGCAGGCATCTCAGTCGCGGGAGTCTCTGCTGAGGAGGATAGGGGTGTCTCAGACTCGGCACTCATAGGACTCATTAATGACGACAATTCTGAATCGCTATTCCATAACGGATAGCACCTTGGGCGCATCCGTTTTAAAATAAGGATGTGTTAACAATTATGACACAAATGGTCTCCTCCCTCTGATTCCAGCTGATCCCCATGGGGGGATCAAAGGTGCGATCGCACTTTAACCAGGCTGGCAGAGCGTTTCTTCCTCGGCTCGGCATCTGCTGCTTAGGAGAGGTGGGGATGTAAACTGGAGTGAGCGTGACGAGAGTCGCAGCGCCCGACCGTTTTTTCCCTTGTGTTACCTACGGTGAAAGACTGGTGTTTGTTCTAAGTGGCTACGAGTACTTCCTCGTTTTCTTATTAATTTCCAGCTTGGTGCCTGCAGTGGCGCTGGGGCTGTCTCGGCTATTCAGGCCCGTGGGCCGGGGACCTGCCCGGCGCACCACCTACGAATCGGGCATGGAGCCGGTGGGTGCTGCCTGGATTCAGTTCAACATTCGCTACTACATGTTTGCCCTGGTTTTCGTCATCTTTGACGTAGAAACCGTCTTTCTCTATCCCTGGGCCGTCGCGTTCAACCAGCTTGGCCTGTTGGCCTTCGTTGAAGCGCTCATCTTTATCGCAATTCTCGTTATCGGCCTTGTCTACGCCTGGCGTAAAGGAGCACTGGAATGGTCATGAATCCTGGCGCAACTTCCCCCAAAGATGCTTTGCTGGCTCCAGATGAGCGGCTGATCAACCCCGCTGCGCCTCCCAGCATCACCCACGATCTTTCAGAGAACGTCATTCTCACGACCGTTGACGACCTCTATAACTGGACCCGGCTCTCCAGTCTGTTCCCCATGCTCTATGGGACGGCCTGCTGCTTCATTGAGTTTGCGGCCCTAATTGGCTCTCGCTTTGACTTTGACCGCTTTGGCCTGCTGCCCCGCTCCAGCCCCCGCCAGGCCGACCTGATTATTACGGCTGGCACCATCACGATGAAGATGGCCCCGGCCCTGGTGCGCCTGTATGAGCAGATGCCCGATCCCAAGTATGTGATTGCGATGGGAGCCTGCACCGTTACGGGCGGTATGTTTAGCAGCGATTCGCCGACAGCGGTGCGAGGCGTAGACAAGCTAATTCCGGTGGATGTTTACATCCCTGGCTGCCCGCCGCGTCCGGAGGCAATCATCGATGCCATCATCAAGCTGCGCAAGAAGATTGCCAACGAGTCGATGCAGGAGCGGGCCTACACGATGCAGACCCACCGGTTCTACACCCGTAACCACGGCCTAAACTCTGTCGATCCGATTTTGACCGGCAGCTATCTGCGCTCTGAAACTCGCCAGGCTCCGCCCAAGGAGCTGATGGAGGCGATGGGCCTACCGGTAGAACCTGCACTCATTGAGACGGCTCAGAAAGAGGAAGCATAAGCATGGCTGAAGAGGAAAACAAGTCTACGGAAGCGGCTGAAGCGCCTGAAACCACTTCTATCGTAGAAGCAGGGGCAGTTTCTAGCTGGCTTACAGAGAATGGCTTCGGCCACGACATCCTGGAGCGCGACCATTCGGGCGTGGAAATGATCAGGGTCGAGGCTGAGTTTTTGGTTCCAATCTGTACGGCCCTGTATGCCTACGGGTTTAACTATTTGCAGTGCCAGGGAGCCTACGATACTGGCCCTGGTGGTGATCTGGTCAGCTTCTATCACCTGATCAAGCTAGCAGACGATGCCGATCGGCCTGAAGAGGTGCGGGTCAAGGTCTTTTTGCCGCGCGAGAATCCTCGGGTGCCGTCGGTCTACTGGATCTGGAAGTCGGCAGACTGGCAGGAGCGGGAAAGCTACGACATGTACGGCATTCTTTACGAGGGGCACCCCAATCTGAAGCGTCTGCTGATGCCGGAAGACTGGGTCGGTTGGCCGCTGCGGAAAGACTACATTTCGCCCGACTTCTACGAGCTGCAGGACGCCTACTAGGGCGTAAATCTATGGGAGCGTTGTTGCTTTAGCGCAGCGCATCCATAGATTTACGCAGGGTATTCGCTGCTGAATCTGGTGCCTCACCCGCTGTGGTGATACGCCCTACCAAGACTTTTGAGGTTAGATTTTGCCATAGGGGCGTGATTAATCGCGCCCCTATGGTTTGAAGCGGCCTCTAAGGTTGTGCTGGATAGGATTTGCCCAATAGCCGGGTGAGGTGGACCAGTTCGGGCAAAATCAGAGCTTCCATGGCCAGCTTGACGGCTTTACTGGAGCCGGGGAGGGAGAAAATCAGGGTGGACTGGTAGATACCGGCGGTGGCGCGAGATGCGATCGCACGGGAGCCCACCTCTTGATAGCTCAGGGAGCGAAAGATTTCGCCAAAGCCCGGCAGCTCTTTTTCGAGCAGGGCTGCGATCGCATCGTAGGTGGTATCGCGGGGAGCAATGCCGGTGCCGCCGCTGCAGATGACCGCCTGAACCTCCGGCTGCAGGCAATAGGCAGAGAGCAGCGCCCGGATCTGGTTCGGCTCATCTGGAAGAATTTGATAATCCCCCACCCGATGTCCGGCCTCAGCCAGCAGCGCTTGAATGAGCTGACCGCTGCTGTCGTCAGCGGCAGTGCGCGTATCGCTGAGCGTGACAACTGCACAGGTAACCTGCTGGTTTTGCGGATCGGGGTGGGGAACTGCCATAGGATGGAGACTAGCTCTTGGTAAAGCCCAGCCCGTTTTGCTCGGCGTAGCGGTTCATGAAGCGCATAAACCGCTCCCATTCTTCGACGCTCTTGATAATGTATCGGGCTTCGATGCCAGCAGGTTCGCCGTTGATAAATTTGCCGTTAACGTCCCGGCTAACCATCTCGCCCTCCTCATCTATCAGGTACATCCCTGTAATCTCAACGCCTTCCTGGGACAGAGCCTTAGGATAGTCGAAGTAAAAGGTGGCTGTACCGTTGGTGCCATCTTTAGCGCGGGTCAGCTTAACGTCGGGGATAACTTCTTCAGCGATCCCACGGGCAAATTGAATTTCGGCCATACCAATTTTCCTAAGCGAAGCATCAAGAGATTAAACATATATTGTTACATTTTATGGGCCAGGGAAAAATGGCGGATTGGCTGGCCTAAACTTTGACGATGTATTGGCTGGTAATAGCAGGCAGGCGCTGCTGCACCACTAGGGCCTGATAGACAACGGCAGCAATGTCAGCCCGGCTTGCTACCTGGTTGGGGCGGAGCTGCTGGAGGTCGGGCGCGTTGACGACCAGACCTAGCTGGGTGGCCTTGGCAACGGCATCCAGGGCGTAGGCTGGAATGCTTTGGCGGTCGGCAAAGCGGTCCAGCAGGCTAACATTGCCGGGTTGCCCCGCCAACAGAGCCAGGCCATTGACCAGCGATACCCAGGCCTGCACCCGCAGCAGAGAATGATCAGGGGCAAAGGTTCGATCTGGAAATCCTGATAGAAAACCGGCCCGATAGGCCATCTGAATTGCATCCGCTGCCCAAAAGTTGGGCGGTACGTCGGCAAAGCTGGTGGGCGGCTGCTTGGGCTGGGGCTGAAAAGCTCTAGCCAATAGAGCCGCATACTGAGCCCGCGTCATCGCAGCATTGGGGGCAAACTGGCCGGTTTCTAGGCCGCTGATCAGCTGATGTTGGGCTAGCCCTTCGATAAAAGGCCTGGCCCAGTGGCCTGTCAGGTCGCTAAAGCCGGGCGGGGTGCCGCTTAGCTGGGGAATGAACCCGGAGTCGATGACGGGAGCTTTGTTTTGATAGACCAGCCCCTGGTAGACCAGAGTAGCGACTTCGGCGCGGGTCAGGGCCGCTAGAGGCCGGAGCTGGTTGGGGTCAGGAAAGTTGAGAATGAGCCGATTTTGGGTGGCGGCAGCGGTGGCTGAAACGGCATAGCTAGGAATTTGCGCCCGATCTCGATAGATCACCAGGCTGCTGGCGGGTCCAGCGGGCAGGCCCAGGCCATTTGCGATCGCAACAATTCCCTGAATTCGGCTGATGGTTTCATTGGGGCGAAAGGTTTGGTCTGGAAAGCCACTGAGAAATCCCTGCCGTTGGGCTTTTGCGATCGCGCCTTGGGCCCAAAACCCGGCAGCCACATCGATAAATCGAGCGGCAGGCTTGCTCTCGGGCACCGCTGGAAAGCTGGAGACGACCAGAGCCGCAAACTCAGCCCGCGTTACCGCCCGATTGGGCTGAAAGCTGCCGTCTTCTAGCCCCCGCACCAGCCCTCTCTCGGCCAGCGCCTCTACGTAGGCAACCGCCCAGTGCCCCACCATGTCTCTAAAGCGGCTAGGCGCTCCACCAGAAACGGGTGGCTGCAGCACCGGACCGCTGCCTGGAGCCGGCTGGCCACCTGGGGCGGGCTGGCCAACCTGAGCGCTGCCAATTAAAACTGGCGGCACTGCCCCCGCTTCGGGAACCTGACTAGCCCCCAGGGAGATCGGCCCCTTCAGCCGCTGCGGCAAGACGTCATTGCCCACCGAGAGCAGGGCCCGGCTGGTCTCATTCAGCACATCTGCCTCGGTGTTGTAGCGAATCACGTTGCCCCCCGGATCCTGGGGCTGGCCCAGATCTGGCCAGGCCGTCTGCTGCACCAGCAGCCCGACGGACTGGTTCTGCGCCAGCTGATTGCGCCGCAGCACGGGCCGGGCTGTCTTGAAGAGGCCGATGCCGACTCGGTTGTTGACGCACTGGCTCTCGCTGACCAGGGGAGCCGCTTCATCCTGAACGGCAATGCCGTAGCCACACCGCCGCAGGCCGCAGCGGCGCACCTCTCCCTTAGCCCGCTGGCCAAACAAAATGCCGTTGCTGCCGATGCCTTCGACCTGGCAGTCGAGAATAGATGGCATCGCCGTTCCGGTGGCGACAATGCCATCCTGGCTGCACTGGAGAATCTGGCTGGCCCGCACCAGCGGCCGCCCCGTCTCAATGCCGATACCAACGCCCTGGGGGTTAGTAACGGTCACGCCTCGCACCTGGGCCTCGCCCTGCAGGACCAGAGTAAAGCTGCGTTCTCCCAGCTGGCTGCCCCGAAAGAGCCCGCCGCCCCGGATAATAACCGCTTTGCCCTGATTGGCCTCATCGCCACTGATGAGCGCGTTGGCGGGCAAAACCAGGGGAAAACTCTCGCCGCTCTCCTGGCTGTAGGTGCCGGGAGCCAGCCGGATCAGGGTACTGCCGCTGGCCTGACGTAGCGCCGCCGTCAGCGTCTTAAAGGGGCCTGTGGTCGGTCCCTGGGGCGGATCTTGGCCGCTGCGAGGGTCAACCTGAAGGACTTGGGAAACGGTTTGGACCATGCCTTACCCTGACTGAAGTTAATAACGACAGTGAGCTGAAATTGCGGCTATGATTTAGCCACATCAAAGCACCCGGTGGCTCTGCTGAATAGGGGAGCTTTTGCAGGGCTTGGGGAGAAGTTGCCTAGTGTCTAGGGAGTCAGCGCTGTAGTGACGGTTGTTGTCAGCATCAATATCTTAGTTTCCCTGCTGGGTTTCTACACGGCCTGGCGCATCGGGCGCTGGCGGGCTAGCCTGGCCCAAGCGGCCGATGCGCTGACTGCCTGGGAGCGCCAGAGCCAATACAGGCTGCGCGCTGAGACCGCCCCTGAGCTGATTTTGGCCGGGCAGCGGCAGGCCGCCCAGCTGCGATCGCACTATGGTCGGCTGCAGCGACAAATCGGCCAGCTGCAGCAGCTAATGGCTCTGGTGGGGCTGCTACCGCTGGGCTGGCGGCTGGTGCGGCGTAGCCCAGGTGGCTCCGGGCAGAGCCGCAAACGCCGCTTTTTTCGCCGGTAATGGCGCTATGGTTTAAAGAAGTTTGCTTGCGAAGCAACTTTGCTGTGCAGCTTTGCTGCTACAGCAATCGTGTAAGAACAGTGTGGTGTTGTCAAAGCTGGCTGGGGGAGAGATATGTCAGGCAAATCAGGCGCGTTTTTGGGTGGTGTGTTCATTGGCGCTGCGATTGGCGCTGTGACCGGGCTATTGGTGGCTCCCCGAACGGGCCGGGAAACGCGGCAAATTCTCAAGAAGTCAGCGGATGCCTTGCCGGAACTGGTTGAGGATCTTTCGACTTCGGTGCAGCTGCAGGCCGACCGCTTGTCTGAGACTGCCCTAAGTAATTGGGAGCAGACTCTCAACCGCCTGCGCGAAGCCATTGCAGCAGGCCAGGTCGCTAGCCAGCGAGAGTATGAAACCCTCTCTCACCAGTCTCGATCCGTAGGATCGGGCAAGTCTGCTGAGTAGTGTTCCCCTCATCGTTTTCCTGTGGCTGATCCTCTCTTTTGGCTGGCACTGTCCCTCCTGCTGGTGGCTGTGAGCCTGACAGCAGTGCTGATGGCGGCAGTGCCAGCACTGCGTGAATTGGGCCGGGCTTCTCGCAGCGCTGAGAAACTGTTTGACATGCTCAATCGGGAGCTGCCGCCTACCCTGGAGGCCATTCGGTTAACTGGACTGGAGCTTACAGAGTTAACCGATGAGGTGAGTGAAGGGGTTAATCAGGCAGGCAAAGTCATTCAGCAGGTCGATCAGGGCGTGAGTTCGGCTCGGCATCAGGCCCAGCAGCTACAGGTGGGCACCCAGAGCCTGATGGCTGGCTTCAAGGCCGCCTGGCGAGCCTGGCAGCGTCCGCCAGCCCCTAAGAAATATTCGCCCCAGGGACGCAACTTGCGATCGCGTCCGCCTGTCCTAGAGCCGCCGGCTTCCCCCCGCATCGCTCAGGGCAATGGCAGCAGCCCTGACTTGCGATCGCGCCCGCGCTCCGCCCCATCTGCCCCCAAGCATCGGCTCCCTGCAACCGACCGGAAGCCGCCAACAGAGGCCAGGCCCACTAAACAAAACCTGCCCCAGACCTCTATCCCCAAGGATTTGCCAGAGGCTCCCAATTTGAGCCAGCCTGCAGAATCTGGCCATGAAATTGCCGACGTTGATTGACGATTTCTTTTATCCGTCCATATTATTAGAATTAAGTAAACAACTGTAACAAAGTTGAACGAGGCCAGGGGCAGCCGCCAATTGTGTCTGCTGACCGTTTGGGTACTCGTTTTTAGCCCTATTCAAGAGTGCGATCCGCTATGCCTCACTCCTCTATAAAATCTCTTGCTAAAGCCACCGTTCAGGTGGCAATGGTGTGTCTGGTGTTTCTTGCCTCCTGGGGAGTTATGCCAGCGGCCCACGCCTACGACAACCCGGAGCTGCTGCCAGACGAGCCGACTTCGATTATTGACCTGGCCAAGTCTCTGACTGACGTGCAGGAAGGCACGCTGAACGATCGGTTATCTCAGCTAGAGCAAGAGACCGGATGGAAGCTGCGGGTGCTCACTCAGTACGATCGCACCCCTGGCCGAGCCGTAAAAGATTTTTGGGGCTTAGATGACCACAGCGTCATGCTGGTAGCCGACCCGCGAGGCGGCAATCTGCTCAACTTCAGCGTGGGAGATGCCGTTTACGACCTGCTGCCCCGCACCTTCTGGATCGAGCTGCAAACCCGCTACGGCAACCAGTTCTTCGTTCGGGAAAACGGCGAAGATAACTCTATTTTGGAGGCTCTCGGCTCAATCGAACAGTGCCTACGCCAGGGTGGCTGCCAGGTCGTTCCCGGCCTGCCCCAGGAGCAATGGATTTTGACGCTGATTACCTCAATTGTGGGCGGAGTCGTCTGTGGTTTTGCTGCCCATCCTCGCAAAGAAGGCCAGGTCTTTGCCTGGCAGTGGGCGCTGATCTTCTCGCCGCTGTGGGGCATTCTGTTTATCGCCTTTGGCATCGGTCCCGTTGTCACCCGCACCAGCGACCTGCTGCCGCTAGTCCGCAACGTAGCTGGATTTGCCATTGGCTTTTTGGTGGCCTATCTGACGCCGTCTCTTAACAGCTCCTCAACTTCCGAGACCTAATGCTCTGGGGGCTTGAATTGACGGTTTTTGCAGAGCCGTGAAGAAAAAGGGACGCGGAGAAGGCAGGCACCCTGTCCTTCTCCGCGTCTCTGCTTTTTGGATCAGCTGCCAACTGAGGCAGCCGCTTTTTCGCCTAGGAGCTGATTCTTGAGGAAGCGATCGTAGCTGAAGGGGGCAATAGTGGCGGGAACGCTGCCAGTTGCTACCAGTTCAGCCATGTTGTAGCCGCTGGCCGGGGCTGCCTTAAAGCCCCAGGTGCCCCAACCACAGGTGATGTAGAAGTTTTGATAGGCATCGATAGGCGAGAGAATGGGGGCATAGTCTGGGGTCATGTCGCACATCCCGGCCCACTGCCGCTGCACCTTAATGTTGTGCAGCATGGGAAACAGTTCCAGCACGTGCATGGCATAGCTTTCCAGCACATCCAGGGTAGAGCGCAGGGAATATTGGGGGAAGCTATCAACAGCCCCGCCGCAAACTAGCTCACCGCGATCGCTCTGGCTTAGATAGATGTGTAGCGTTGAGCTGACGACCACGTGGTGCAGCCAGGGCTTGAGCCCCTGGGTGACAAAAGCCTGCAGCGGGTGAGTGGCAATGGGCAACTTAATGCCGACCAACCGACAAATTTCTGAGCTCCAGCCAGCCGTTGCCGAAACCACGGCCCCACAGCCCACGGTACCGCGATTGGTCTTGACACCAACAATGCGATCGCCCTCTGTGAGAATATCTTCTACCTGGGTGAGCTGGTGAACGTGAACACCCTGGCGATCGGCCCCTCGGGCAAAGCCCCAAACCACCGCATCATGGCGAATAATGCCCCCAGGGGGATGGTACAAAGCGCCCAGGATGGGGTAGCGGGGTCGGCTGGAGATGTCAATCTCCGGAATCATTCGCTTAATTTCTGGGGGCGTCACCATGTAGCTGTCTACGCCCTCAGCCTTGTTCATCTCGGCCCGTGTGGTGAGGGCCGCCATAGAGGCAGTGCTGTGGCCCAGGGTGAAGTGCCCCTGTTGGCTAAACATCAGGTTAAAGTCCAATGCCTGAGCCAGAGTTTCATAGAGCTTCAGGCTCTGGTTGTAAAACCGAATGCCCTCTGCTGTGCGGTAGTTGGCCCGAAGAATAGCGGTGTTGCGGCCTGAGGCTCCAAAGCCCACATACTTCTGCTCCAGCACCGCCACATTCGTAATGCCGTGGCGCGTAGCCAGATAATAAGCGGTTGCCAATCCGTGGGCCCCACCGCCCACAATCACCACATCGTAGGAAGATTTGAGGTCGTGGTTTCTCCACATCTGCTCGGGCATAGGCAGCTCCACACTTGTTATGACAAGCTTAGCAGCCTGGTTAGGTGGATTTGGTTGCTAGGGGCACAGATGGAATGGGGCAAGGGGAGGACGCGGGGACAGAGAGACGCGGAGACGCGGAGGGTTCAAGATCCAGGCTCCCCCTCTCCCCTGCTCCCCC
>JACVRP010000484.1 GCA_014534385.1 Cyanobacteria bacterium Co-bin13 | reverse complement strand
GCGTTACCAGCGGGGATGGGGGTAGTGGTGATGTCCGGCGGAGCCGCCGAAACTCTTTCTAGCCAGCTCATAGGTTTAAAGGGATAAAAGAAAGACAGTTAATAAAGTTGGTTTGAAGAATTAGTTTGAGAAAAAAGCTCTGGAGACAAAGGGGAGGGAGGTAGTGCCCCACTCCCCTATTAATGCCCCAGCCAGTGCTTAGATGGATTGAGTTCGCTTCACCCTAGCCAACCTACAAGGGCTGGAGAAGCTTGCTAGCTTTGGACAGAGCGGTGGGTATTGCTAGCGGGGGCATCGGTGACCTCGGTCGGCAAACCGTAGCGGTAGATTGCGGCAACGGGAGCATCTTCCGGCATTTCCTCCCGGTCTACGACAAACACGGTGCCCCCCTGAAGCAGGGTTTGAACGGCGGCAAAGTTAAGCAGGTCGCTGTCCTCAGGCTGATTGGGTTCGTGCTGCTCTAGGGTGTCGGTATCGGGGTCGTACTGGCCCCAGCAGTGAACATCGGCCACGGCAAACAGGGTGTCGATCTGCCCCCGGTAGGCTGCCGGGACGATTTGCTCTAGCTGCACGTCTGCCTTGCCAGTGCCTCTTAGCTCGTGAAACTGGTTGACGGCCTGGGCCTGGGCTTCGCGGAAGTACGGCTCGACTAGGGGCCAGGCGGCAGCGTGTAGTTCCTCTGGCTTTGATAGCTCGGGGCTACCGGCAATGTACTGGTCCAGGAGATGGTTGTATTTGCTGGCGCTCTTGAAAATCGGATGCTGATATTCGACGCAGGCCAGTACGAGGGGCGCAGACTCTTCTCGGAAATAGGGGTGCAGCGCCTTGTTTAGCACCAGGAAGTATTGGTGAATCGATTCTTTGTCAATCGTCGGGTCAATCCCCTGGCCGTGGTAGGTGCCAGAGGAGCCACCGACGCCGCTGGCTGTAGCCTGTCGCCGCTGCAGGTCTTCCTGGGTGTCATACTGCAGCGCTTCCTCAATGTTCTTGGGCACATCTTCCAGAGGAATTTCTGCGATCGCATGTTCCGTCGCTTGAAACAGCCGCACATGCTCCTGGCTCAAGGCCAGCACATAGAAATAGCCAGTGCCGCTAAAGAGAGGCATCAGTGGTGTCAGGTGAAACTGATCGTTGACCACCGCTAAGGCATCAAAACTGAGCGGCAGACGGTAGAAACGCGAGCCATTGCGAGTCAGAAAAACAGCCAGGCCCTGATCCTGGTGCTGCCAAAACTCGAAATGTCCCTCCAGTAGAGTAGTGGCTGGTTCGAGCAGGCTGGCAATTTCGCTGCTGCTGAGGCCAGTGTCCTGTAGTTGAGCTTCGGCTTCCCGGACCAGATTTTTGAAGAGAATAGGGTTTTGCCGCGTCTCGGGGCCTGCTACCTGAGTCGGCAAATACAGAGAAACGCAGGGGCCGTCTGCCAGTTCAATTAAAGATCTCAGTTCGGCTTTGGAGAGAAGTTGCATAGCAAAGAGTTTGGGGTATCTGCAAAGTCAGCGGTAGAGCCAGTGCGGTAAAAATGGACAGTGAAGCGTCTGCCAGCAACAATCCTCAGCACTGACTGGGGCACTAAAAGACCCGCTCAAAGAGCTGTTCACATTCCGGTGCGAACACTGGAACCGTAGCAATTCCAGGCAAAATCCGGCTTCTGTCATCTGACAAGTTTGTTTCTGTCAAAAGACAGAGTGCTCATCTCTAAAGAAAGACCTAGTCTGGAACCAGTGAACCCGGACGGGTAGAGAATTACTATGCAGATTCAGTATTTATCCTTCACCAGTGGAGCGGGAGGGCGCAGCCAAGAATTAACGCCATCGGGCAATTCTCTAACGACGGAACAGGTGCCCACCGAACCCTACAATCAGCCATCAGCCTACGTTCAAGAGGGGGTATCTGCTATTGCCGGACTTTTCCTGCTAGCAGGGGTTTTATTCATGCTACGGCGTGCCAGTTCCCATGGCAAAGCCCAACACCGTAGTGCTACAGGCGAGCTAGAGGGACGCAACGCAATTCCCTGCCAGAACTGTCACTACTTCAATCCCAACACGTTTTTACCCTGTGCTGTGAACCCAGCAATGGCCCTACGAAAAGAGGCCGTAGACTGCTCCGACTACTGCCCTCGTCACGCAGAGTCGGTCTCTCGGTCAGTCCATAGTTAAGCTACTCGGTAATGCGTCCGGCGAGGGGAGAGCTAGCGCTGGCAGCACCCTGAATGGGAATGCGCCCCGCCAGGTAAGCCAGTCGCCCAGCTTCGGCCGCCAAACCCATCGCCCGCGCCATCTGTACTGGGTTGGTGGCCTTTGCGATCGCAGTATTAATCAGCAGCGCCGAAGCCCCCATTTCCATTGCCTGAGCCGCTTCGCTGGGGGCACCAATGCCTGCATCCACCACGACCGGCACCGTCGCATTCTCAATGATGATTTGAATATTGGCCCCGTTGCGAATGCCCTGCCCTGAGCCGATGGGCGACCCCAGGGGCATGACTGTCGCACAGCCCGCCTCCTCTAGCCGTTTTGCCAGCAGCGGATCGGCGTTGATGTAGGGCAGCACCGCAAAGCCTTCTTTAACCAGCTGTTCTGCCGCCTCCAAGGTACCGATGGGGTCGGGCAGCAGGTACTTGCTGTCGGGAATAACCTCTAGCTTGACGAAGTTGTTGTCTTCCTGGCCCAGCAGCTTAGCCATTTCCCGACCCAGCCGCGCCACCCGAATCGCTTCTTCGGCAGTTTTACAGCCTGCCGTATTGGGCAGCATCCAGATCTTTGACCAGTCCAGCGCCTCGGCTAGCCCTTCATGACCAGGGGCATTGGTCTGCACCCGCCGCACGGCTACCGTCACAATCTCGCAGCCGCTCGCGGCCACGCTCTGCCGCATTACTTCAAAGCTGTCGTACTTGCCGGTGCCCGTCATTAGCCGAGACTTAAAGGGGCGACCGGCGATGATTAGGGGAGCATCTTCGGCCAGTTGGGGGGTGGGGTGGGGGTGTTTGT
>JACVRP010000179.1 GCA_014534385.1 Cyanobacteria bacterium Co-bin13 | reverse complement strand
TGGCGATCAGTTTGTCGAGGGAACGGTGGTCGGCAGCGTTTTGCCCCAGTCGCCTGTGCGGCTGATGGTACGGCCTGAAAACATGACTCTTCTTGCTGAGGCAACCCCCACCAGCCTGCCCGTCAGGATCCTTCAAAGCCAGTATCTGGGGTATTCCACCAGCTATTTGCTGCAGCTGGGCGAGAGCCAGAGCCTGGACCTACAGTACCCTACCTCTCACGCCCTAGAACTGCGTCGACGCGGTTCCCTGCCTCGCAGCGAGGGTGAAACCGCATACCTGACCTGGGACTGGTCAGAGGCACTAATTTTCGGTAAAGGCTAGGCAAGTGAACTGTAGGGTGTGTTGTCGCCTTGGCGCAACGCACCAAATCCCTTTCAAAAACAGGCTTTCTACAAAGTTTGGTGCGTCACGCGCAGCGATGACGCACCCTACTGGACTGTCATACCTAAAATGGTGCTTTAGGGTGTCATTGCGAGCGAAGCGCGGCAATCTCTACAAAGGAGCTGCCCCGCAGAGATTGCTATAGCCCTTCGGGCATGGCTTCGCTAGCGCTCTGCTCGCAATGACAATGCACAGTTTTAGCCTTGACGATCCACTACACAGGATTTGAGGCTAAGCCGACTGCAAGGAAAAGAAGTCTTTGTAAATGGCTTCCCCTACTTGATTCAGGCGAATCTGTAGGCCATCTAAAAACTCATGCAGCCCCTGGTTTACGATTTCATCGATGGTGACGTAATCTAGCTCCGCGCGCAGGCGACCGATGGTGCGATCGCTCGGCATCCGCCAGGTTCCAGAGGGGGTGCCGGTGATCTGGCGCAGAGACTTCTCTGCCTGCAGCACGCAAAACTGGATTGAGCGGGGAAACTCTCGGTTGAGAATCAAAAACTCGGTGACGCCATCTGGGGTAATGCGGTACTGGCACTTGCGGTACATCTCGTAGGCGCTGGCTGATTTGAGCAGGGCAATCCACTGCAGGTCATCCAGCGGTGAGCCGACATCTGAAACAGACGGCAGCAGGATGTAGTACTTCACGTCTAGAATGCGGGCGGTCTTGTCGGCTCGCTCTAGCAGACGGCCCAGCAGGCCGAAGTGCCAGCCTTCGTTGTGGGCCATTGTGGCATCCATCACCCCGGCAAAGAGGTGGCTAGACAGCTTAACCTCAGGAAAGAAAATGTGCAGATCAGAGAGCGAGCCCGCCTCGGCAGCCTCCTTCACCATGAGGTAAAAAGCGTTGACCTGCTCCCACATTTCAGACGAAATAATTTCGCGCACTGAGCGAGCATTTTCGCGAGCCGCCTGCAGGCACGACAAGATTGAGTTGGGGTAGTCCTTATCAAAGGTGAGAAAGCGAAGCACGTTCTCAGCCGTGGCTTCTCCGTAGCGCTGCTTGAATAGGGCCTGGTCGCCTGTGGTCACCACCAGAGGTTCCCATTGCTGCAGCCCTGGTGAGTCGAGCAGCAGGTTGAGGTTTACATCGACAAAGCGGGCGACGTTCTCGGCCCGCTCGACATAGCGGTTTATCCAGTAGATTGAGTCGGCAACGCGGCTGAGCATGGGGAGTGGGTGGATGGGTGGATGGGTGGGAGGGTGAATGGGTGGGAGGGAAAAGAGACGCGGGGAGGGGGGGACGCGGGGACGCGGGGAGGGGGAAGGGCAGCAAGGTAGGGAAATCGTGGAACAGGGAGGCTGGAAAAGGAAGCTGGATCTGCTGTCTTTAGGAGCGTGTTCGGGTCTTCTCCATCTCTCTCATCTCCCCTATCTTCATTTCTCCGCGTCTCCGCGTCTCCCTGTCTCCGCGTCCCTCTGCCTTCTGCCTTACTTAACCACCCAAGTATCCTTGCTGCCGCCACCCTGGGAGGAGTTCACGACCAGCGAGCCTTTACGCAGGGCGACGCGGGTGAGCCCGCCTGGATTAACGTAGATGTCTTTGCCGTAGAGAATGTAAGGCCGCAGATCGACGTGGCAGCCTTCAAAGGTATCGCCGATTAGCGTTGGGGTGCGCGACAGGCAGAGGGTAGGCTGGGCGATGTAGCCACGGGGGTTGGCCTGGATTTTCTCGGCAAAATCTTGGCGCTGTTCGGGGGTGGCGTGGGGGCCAACGAGCATGCCGTAGCCGCCGGAGGCGTTGGTGGCTTTGACTACCAGCTGGTCGAGGTTGGCGATGACGTGGGCCTGCTCTTTGGCGTGTTCGCAGAGGTAGGTCGGCACGTTGGGGATCATTTGCTCTTCGCCCAGGTAGTAGCGGATCATCTGGGGGACGTAGGCGTAGATCAGCTTGTCGTCGGCGACACCGGTACCGGGGGCATTTGCGATCGCAACCCGCCCATTCTGATACACCTCCATTAGCCCTGGTACTCCCAGCATGGAGTCAGGCCGAAAGGCCAGCGGATCGATAAAGTCATCGTCAATGCGGCGATAGATCACGTCTACCCGCTGCAGCCCCTTGGTTGTGCGCATCTGCAGATAGCCATCGGCTACTACCAGGTCGCGCCCCTCCACCAGTTCGGCCCCCATTTGTTGGGCTAGAAAAGAGTGCTCAAAGTAGGCCGAGTTGTACAGACCTGGCGTAAGCACCACTACCCGAGGGTCAGCCAACTGCGACGGCACTAGGTTCAGCAGAGCCTCCAGCAGCTGGCTGGCGTAATCGTCCACCGGCTTAATATCCATTGAGGCAAACAGGTGCGGAAAGGTGCTTTTCATCACCCGCCGGCTCTCCAGCACGTAGGACACGCCAGAGGGGCAGCGCAGGTTGTCTTCCAGCACGTACCAGGTGCCGTCTTTGTCCCGGACTAGGTCGGTGCCGGTGATGTGGCACCAGATGCCCTCAGGCGGCTGCAGCCCCATGCAGGGCCGCAAAAAGCCAGAGGCTGACTCCACATCCTCGCGGGGGATCACGCCATCTTTAAGGATTTTCTGGTCGTTGTAGATGTCGTGGAGAAAGCAGTTGAGGGCGTAGATGCGCTGCTTCAGGCCCTTTTCTAGCCACTGCCACTCGCTGTAGGGCACGATGCGAGGAATCACGTCAAAGGGAAAAATGCGCTCGGTGCCCTGCTCGTCGCTGTAGACATTGAAGGTCACGCCCATTTTGAACAGAGCGTTTTGGGCGGTCTGTTGGCGTCGCTGCAGCTCGGCTAGCGTGAGGCTGTTGATCCGGTTGACGAGGGGAGCCGCTTCGGTGCGGGGTTGGCGTTTGGCTGCAAAGAGCTCATCAAAAAAATCCCCCGGATCGTAGGTATCAAATAGCACAGGCAAAATCTCTCCCCAGCACGTTCGTTCAGACGCCAGCAATAGACCTATTGAATAGACGCTTAGCCGCGCTGCAAACTGTAGTGCTAGCTACCAAGCAATCGATCTTTATGTTGAGGTTAGGTTGAATGCGTCAGCCCCTTAGCGGCTCAGGTAGCTGTTCCAGGCCTGCCAAAAAATGTAGACCGACAGCAGCGCCAGCAAAGCCCGAAACATAAACATGATGGCCCGATCGGGCAGCCTGGGCAAAAAGCGAGTGCTGACCTGCACCCCCAGCAACCCCCCGAGGCCCAGGATCAGCCCTGCCTGAAACAGCACGTTGCCGCTGAGGGCGTGGCCGCTGCAGGCTGCGATCGCAGTGATCATAATCACCCCCAGACTCGTCTGCACCGCCGTTTTAATGCCTTCTCCCAGCAGCAAAATCTGCAGCGGCACCATAATCACGCCGCCGCCTACGCCAAACAGCCCCGCCAAAATCCCCGCCGAGCTGCCCGTGATCAGCCGCGCCAAAACCGGGTTCATTTCCCGTTTGATCCTCTGCTCACTCCCCTCCAAACCATCCCCCGCGAACTCCGTAGAGGGGGGCTGAATCGTGCCGCCTGCCCCTACACCGTTATCGGTAGGATCAGTCCCTATTGTCTGCGAATCAACCTGGTGCGATTCCTGCTTCGCCTTTTGGGCCACCACCTGCTTGCGCAGCCCCACCAGATACACATTCAGGAGCAAAAGTAGGCCAAAGCCTCCCAACAGCGCATAGTCCGGAAAAACATTGGCCAGCAGCACCCCTAGCTGAGCCGTGACCAATGCCGGAAACCCCAGCAGCAGCACCTTTCGCAGGTCTAAAAAGCCCATGCGCCAGTTCTGCACACTGCCGGTAATCGACGTGACAACGATGGCCAGACTGCTGGTAGCAACCGCTTCTATTGGGGTAAACCCGAGACGCACCATGATCGGCACCAGAATCGTGCCGCCGCCAATGCCTAAAAAGCCCGCCAAAATGCCAGAGAGCACCCCGGCTGCTGCCAGCAGCCCAAAATCATCGACCATACATTGTTCGCCAGTTTAGCCAGTGTGGATCAGCTCGACGCCAGAACCCACTGTACCAGGGTGCGAACGCCATAGCCGGTAGCTCCTGGGCTGTGGTAAGGCCCCTCCTTCTCAATCCACACCGGACCAGCCACGTCTAGGTGCGCCCATGGCGTACCGTTGACAAACTGCTTGAGAAACAGCGAGGCCGTAATCGAACCGCCGGGACGGGGTCCGGTGTTTTTCATGTCTGCCACTAGAGATTTCAGGCCCTCAAAGTATTTCTCTTCCATCGGCAAGCGCCAGAGCTTCTCGCCGCTGACTTCCGCTGCCTGGGAAATTTCCTGAGCTAGCCCGTCATCGGGGGTAAACAGTCCGGCAATATCATCTCCCAGCGCAATAATGCAGGCCCCAGTGAGGGTGGCCAGATCGATAATGGCATCGACGCCCAGCTTCTCGGCAAAGACTAGGGCATCGGCCAGGGTCAGGCGGCCCTCAGCATCGGTGTTGTTGACCTCGATGGTTTTGCCGTTAGACGCGGTCAAAATATCGCCGGGGCGAAGGGCCCGACCGCTGATCATGTTTTCAGTCGCAGCGCTGATGAAGTGAACCTCCACCTCAGGCTTGAGGCGGCCAATGGCTTTGGCGGCTCCCAGGGTGGCAGCCGCGCCGCCCATATCCACTTTCATCATCTCGATGCCGCTGCCAGCCCCCTTGATGTTGAGGCCGCCGGAGTCGAAGGTCAGCCCTTTGCCCACAATGGCTAGCTTGCGCTTGGGAGTGCCCTCGGGTTTGTAGGTCAGGTGAATGAATTTGGGCGGAATGTCAGAGGCTTGGGCAACGCCTAGATAGGCTCCCATGCCGAGCTTTTCGCAGTCTTCCTGCTCCAGCACTTCTAGGTGCAGGCCGCAGGATTGGGCGATTTCTGCTGCCGTTTCAGCCAGGCTGACCGAGGTAACGATGTTGGGCGGTGCGGCAACCAGCTCCCGCGCCAAGATCACGCCTTCACAGATGGCCTGGGCTTTACTGATGGCTGCTTCTTGTCCCACCAGGTCCAGCAGGTGGATTTGCTGCACCTGACTGGCTTTTTCGTCTTTGTCAGACTTAAAGCGGCTGTCTTCCTGGAGCGCCAAAATGGCCCCTTCGGTCAGGGCCTGAGTGGTAAGGGCCGGATCGTTGTTCCAGACCGGCAGGCTGAGGCCGAGGGAGGAACATTTTTCCTTTTTGGCCAGTCTGGCCGCTGTAGCGGCGGCTTTACGGAGGGTTTCGGGTTTTAAGCTTTCGACAGAGCCGAGGCCGACCAGTCCTAGCTTACGGATCGGGCCTTGCTTACCCACGCGCAGGGTGGCAGTGGCTCCGTCTTTGCCAGTAAACTCGGTTTCATCTATTAAGTCTTGCAACAGTCCGCTGAGCCGCTCGTTGAGCTCAGCCATCATGCCAGCCAGCGGCAGAGACTCTTCACAAACGCCAATGACAAGGCAATCGCCAGACCAGGTCAGACAGGTTTTGTCCGATGCTTGAAACTCCATCCCGGATTCACTCTAAGTAACGCCTATATTCTGAACCATTGTGATCGCAGGTTGACAAGTTATGCCATGCTAGGCCAAAAAAACCTGTCCCAAAACAGATTTTTTCTGCTACAAAGCTTTACAGCGCTGGTGGGTTTCCCATGCTGAAATTGAAGCAACTGAAGGAAAAACTGCCGCTCGGGCAGATCGTTCGAAAAAGACTGCCTCTGGTTGCGATCGCAGCAGTCAGTGCCCTTTCTGTGGGTATGGCTGTCGCCGTGGTACGGCATCGTCCGCTCGCCGGGACGCTACCCGAAACGGCTCCGCAACAGTCCTTAAACCCCTTTGCCGAGCGGCCCGACCCGCTACCTCAGCTGGCCCTCTTGCCCGCTGATAAACGAGCCCTGCAGCTAGCGCAGCTAGCCAATGGCGACCCCTCAACCGTCACCAGCCGGGCCCGCTACCTGTTAGCCGTTGACCAAATCAACCAGGATCGGGGCGGTAGCGCCATCCCCCTGCTCACCGGGCTAGACGAAGCCTATCCCGTCCTAGCCCCCTACACGCTGCTGCGACTAGGCCAGGCCTACAAAGCCGCAGGCCAGCCAGAGGAGGCTGTGGCCGCCTGGCAGCAGGTAGTAGAGCGCCACGGCAGCGACCCAGCAGCGGCAGAGGCGCTCTACCGCCTCAGCGAAACCGATCCCGCCTACCTGGAGCAGCTGCTGCAAACCTTTCCCGCCTATCCCCGCAGCCTTGATCTGGCCTTTGCCCGCCTGGCCGAAGACCCCAACCGAGCCGACGCCCTGCCCCTGCTCAAGCTGATTGCCCAACACGGCCACTACCGCCCCGAGGCAGAAGCAGCCCTAGATCGGCTGTCCCAAGAATTTGCCAGCCAGCTCCAGCCCGCCGATTGGCAGAGTATTGGCTTTGGCTACTGGGAGCTAGGGCGCTACGTCAAAGCGGGGCCGGCCTATGCCAAGGCCCCTGCCACAGCCCGCAACCTCTATCGAGCCGGTCGGGGCTATCAGCTCAACGGCAACGCGACTGCTGCCATTAACTACTACACCCTGCTAGATCAGCAGTTTCCAGACGCGCCAGAAACGGGGTTGGGGCTGGTGCGGCTCTCCGACATTCTTTCGCTAGAAAAGGCAGCGAGCGTACTCGATCAGGTCGTTGCCCGCTTTCCTGACCGGGCCGGGGAAGCGCTGCTGAAAAAAGCGGAAGTCCTAGATGCCCTCAACAGCCCCACCTCAGCCCAGGAAGCTCGCCAGTCCCTGCTGAGCCAGTACGGAGCCTCTGAAGCGGCAGCTGAGCTGCGGATGAAATATGCCGAGAGTGCGGCGGCAGCAGGCGACCTGCAAACGGCTATACGATGGGCCCAGGAAACGCTCAAATTCAGCCCCGACCAGGAAGTTACCCCAAGAGCCGGATTTTGGGCAGGCCGCTGGGCCCGGCAGCTAGGCCAGTCAGACGTTGCCCAAGCGGCTTTCGAACACGTCATTGGCCACTACCCTGAGTCCTACTATGCCTGGCGCTCAGCCGTCATGCTGGGCTGGGATGTCGGCGACTTTAAGACCGTGCGCTCTAAACTGCCTGAGGTTCAGCTACCGGCCCAGCGATCGCCGCTGCCCGCCGGATCAGAAGCGCTGCAGGAACTTTACCTGCTAGGCCACAACCAAACCGCCTGGGAACGTTGGCAGGTAGAATTTGACAACCACCAGGAAGCCACAGTGAGC
>JACVRP010000335.1 GCA_014534385.1 Cyanobacteria bacterium Co-bin13 | reverse complement strand
GTGTTAGTACAGTCTGGCGATACAGCGGTTTTAGTAACCGCTACCCGAGCCTCGGCGCGAGAGGGCATCGACTTTTTGCCACTCCTAGTGGATTACGAAGAACGCCTCTACGCAGCTGGGCGCATTCCCGGCGGATTTCTGCGGCGGGAGGGCCGTCCACCAGAGCGGGCTACTCTGATCAGCCGTCTCATCGATCGGCCCCTGCGGCCCCTGTTTCCGGGTTGGCTGCGAGATGACATTCAGGTGGTTGCTACCACGTTGTCGATGGATGAGCAGGTGCCGCCGGATGTGCTGGCAGCAACCGGTGCTTCGGTCGCTGTGATGCTCGCCAAGATTCCCTTTAATGGTCCAATGGCGGTGGTGCGGGTCGGCCTGGTTGGAGACGATTTTGTCATCAACCCCACCTATCAGGAAGTCGAAGACGGCGATCTGGATTTGGTGGTTGCCGGGTCTCCCGATGGCGTCATTATGGTCGAAGCGGGAGCCAATCAGCTGCCTGAAGAGGACATGATCGAGGCGATCGACTTTGGCTATGAAGTCGTGCAGGATCTGATTCAGGCTCAGCGGGATTTGATCGCTGAACTGGGCATTGAGCTGGTTCACGAGACAGAACCGGAAACCGATCCGACGCTAGAGCAGTACGTTCAGGAGAAAGCAACCGCTAGCATCAAAGAGGTGCTAAAGCAGTTTGAGCTGACCAAGCCTGAGCGGGATGAAAAGTTAGATGCGATCAAGAGTGCGATCGCAGCTGAAATTGAGGCGCTGCCCGACGAAGACCCGGTCAAAGCTGCAGTTGCCGCCAACGCTAAAGCCTTTGGCAATACCTACAAGTCTGTCACCAAAAAGATGATGCGGCGGCAGATTGTAGAAGAGCATGTGCGGGTCGATGGCCGCAAACTGGATCAAGTTCGTCCCATCAGCTGCCAAGTTGGCCTATTGCCGCAGCGGGTGCATGGCAGTGGCCTGTTCCAGCGGGGGCTAACGCAGGTGATGTCTGTAACCACTCTAGGCACCCCCGGGGATGCCCAGATGATGGACGACCTGCACCCCGACGAAGAGAAACGCTACCTGCACCACTACAACTTCCCGCCCTTCTCCGTCGGCGAGACTCGCCCTATGCGATCGCCCGGTCGTCGTGAGATTGGTCACGGGGCGCTGGCCGAGCGGGCCCTAGTGCCGGTTCTGCCGCCCAAAGAAGAGTTTCCCTACGTGATTCGGGTCGTCTCAGAGGTCCTTTCCTCCAACGGTTCGACCTCCATGGGCTCGGTCTGCGGTTCTACCCTGTCTCTGATGGATGCTGGGGTGCCCCTCGTCAAACCCGTGAGCGGGGCTGCTATGGGCCTGATCAAGGAAGGCGAAGAGGTGCGTATCCTCACCGATATCCAGGGTATCGAAGACTTTCTGGGCGACATGGACTTTAAGGTGGCCGGGACCGATAGCGGCATCACCGCCCTGCAGATGGACATGAAGATTACTGGTCTGCCGATGAAAGTGATCGCTGACGCGATTCATCAGGCCAAACCTGCTCGGCTTCACATTCTGGAGAAAATGCTGGCAACGATTGACCAGCCTCGCCAGGATCTGTCGCCTTTTGCTCCCCGACTGCTGACCATCAAGATCGATCCCGAGCTAATCGGGATGGTGATTGGGCCTGGCGGTAAGAAGATTAAGAGCATTACCGAGCAGACTGGGGCCAAGGTAGACATTGCTGACGACGGCACCGTGACCATCTCCGCGATTGAAGGGGAGAAGGCTAAGCAGGCCCGAGCGTTGATTGAAGCTATTACCCACAAGCCCTCGGCAGGCGACGTCTTTGCCGGTAAAGTAACGCGGGTCATTCCGATTGGAGCTTTTGTGGAGTTTCTGCCCGGTCAGGAGGGCATGATCCACATTTCCCAACTGGCAGACTACCGGGTTAACAAGGTTGAGGACGAAGTCAACGTCGGCGATGATGTCATCGTCAAGATTCGGGAAGTCGATGGTCGGGGCCGGATCAACCTGACCCGTCTGAACATCCATCCCGATGAGGCTGCTGCTGCCCGCGAGGCTGCTGCTGCCCGGTAATAGCCGCTGCAAAAGCGCGTTGGCAAATCTCTAATACTCAGCGATATTTGCTGTAGGTGCCCATGAGGGCACCTTTTTTTTGTCGGCTGTAGAGTTGCCACGGCTGTAGGCCCCATCTTCACACAGGAGGTTGACTAGAGCCATTTTTGAAATGGGTTGGGGGGAATATTTGATCCGGGTGAACCTTTCTCGGTACGATGCAATGATGCAATTCCATTGACGTGATCCCCATTCATTAACCAACTGTGCGAAAAATTGTCATTGCTGGTAACTGGAAAATGTTCAAGACCCAGACAGAGGCGCTGGAGTTCTTGCAAGGCTTTTTAGGGGAGCTGACAGAAACTCCCAATGATAGAGAAGTGGTGCTGTGCGCTCCATTCACAGCCCTCGGTGCGCTTTCTAGAAATCTCCACGGGGCTCGGGTTAGGATTGGCGCTCAGAACATTCACTGGGAGACGACCGGAGCCTATACCGGCGAAATCTCTGGAGTTATGCTGCAGGAGTTTGGCGTTCGCTTCGTTGTCGTGGGACACAGTGAACGCCGCCAGTATTTTGGCGATACGGATGAGACAGTCAATCTGCGGCTCCAAGCTGCTCAAAAGCACGGCTTTACGCCTATCCTCTGCGTGGGCGAAACCAAGCAGCAGCGCGATGCTGGCGAGACTGAATCCATCATTATCAAGCAGATTGAAAAGGGCCTGGTGGACGTGGACCAGACCAATCTGGTGATTGCCTATGAGCCGATTTGGGCAATTGGCACAGGAGACACCTGTGAATCTGTGGAAGCCAATCGAGTCATCGGCGTCATTCGGCAGCAGTTGAAAAACCCAGACGTCACAATTCAGTACGGCGGCTCAGTCAAGCCGGATAATGTAGATGAACTGATGGCTCAGCCCGAAATTGATGGGGCCTTGGTGGGAGGGGCTAGCCTAGAGCCCAAGAGCTTTGCCCGGATTGTAAATTACGCGTAGGACTGCGTTTCTTCAGTGAGGAGGCAGCAGCTACTCCCTTGAAAATAGGGATAGGAAAATAGGGATAAAAAAGCCGATGTCGCCTGCCTCTACTGTTCGTAGATGTACTGGTTGCGGCCCTGCTGCTTGGCCTGGTACAGAGCCATATCTGCCTGCTGAATCAAAATCTTGGGGGCAGTAGCCGTATCGGGAATGGTGCTGCCAATGCCCATGCTAACCGTGACGGTGTTTTTTACCTGGGATTGACAGTGGGGCATCGCCAGCGCTTGAATGGCGGCTTGGATGCGTTGGGCAACTGCGATCGCACCTTTGCCCCCTGTTCCCGGCAGCACAATGGCAAACTCTTCGCCGCCGTAGCGAGCGACCAGGTCACTGGAGCGATGCACCAGCAGCTTCAGGGCCTGAGCCAGCCGGACCAGACAGTCATCTCCCTGCTGGTGACCGTAGTAGTCGTTGTAGAGCTTAAAGTAATCTACGTCTAGCAAAATCAGGCTGAGCGGCTGCCGGGTGCGGGTCAACCGCAGCCACTCCCCAATGAAGTGTTCGTCAAAGCGGCGTCGGTTGGCTACACCTGTGAGGCTGTCTAGGTGGGCCAGCGTTTCGAGCTTGAGGTTGGCGGCCTTTAGGGCCAGCTCGGCCTGCTTGCGCAGGGTCATGTTGCGCAGAGTCAGGGCCACTCCGTCACCCAACTTGACTGCTAGCAGCTGATACCAGACCAATTCGCTCGCTCCAAAAAAGCAAAATTCCGTTTCCCAGGAGCTGCCGTGATTAGCCACCCGAATCAGTTCTTCCAGCAGATGGGAGGCCAGGTTTTCTAGATATTGGCCCATCAGCAGGCCCTCCAGCTGAGTCTGCTCCTGGCCCAGCAGCTGAGCCAGGACTGGGTTGGCTACCAGGCAGCGGAAGTCGGTAATGACCTGCGTTGTCTGATGCCGCACCGCCTGGAGTGCGGCAATGCCGTCTGGAGAGCTGTTCAAAATGCTGGCCAGCAGTGTTTTGGACTGATCGAGTACCGCTTCTGCTGCTTTGCGTTTGGCAATTTCCTGCTCCAAGCGCTGCTGCTGCCGCTGGAGGGTTAGCTGATTTTCCAGGCGGGCGACCACCTCCTCCATGTTAAAAGGCTTGGTGATGTAGTCTGCCCCGCCCACTTGAAACGCCCTCACCTTATCTAAGGCTTCGTCTAGGGCGCTGATAAAAATAACGGGAATGTGCTGAGTCTGGGCGTCGGCTTTAAGCGTCTCACACACCTGATAGCCGTCCATTTCTGGCATTTTGATATCCAGCAAGATCAGGTCTGGCAGTTTGACCTTGAGCGTTTTCAGAGCCATCTGACCGCTGCGGACGCTGCGAACGCTGTATCCCCTTTGGGAGAGCAGTTCTGTCAGCAGCCGCAGGTTTTCGGGAATGTCGTCAACAATCAGGATGTTGCCAGTCATTGCAGCAGTAAGGTGATGAGTCATGGCTAACTCAGGTATCGATCATTTGAAGCAAAGTTTCAAACTGAAAGCGGTGGATCAGGTGGCTTAAGCAGTGAACTAGCGCCCCGTACTCCGCTGGAATTTGCTCTAGCAAATGCAGGGCGCACTGGGCGTCGGCTTCTAGGGCAGCCTGATAAAGCTGGTCAAGCCAGGGCCGAGGCATTTGGCGCAGCGCTAGG
>JACVRP010000574.1 GCA_014534385.1 Cyanobacteria bacterium Co-bin13 | reverse complement strand
GCGCAGATCTGAGCGAAGCAGTCATGATGAATGCTCATGTAGAGTACACCAATCTACGCCATGCCGACTTGACCGGCGCGGTTTTACCCGAGGGACTTACCTTGGAATAAAAGCATGTAGAGGCGAGCGAAACAGGCTGCTGGGCAAGTAAACCACCGTCAGCGAGGGAGGGCTGGTTCTTAGGTAGGCCACTATCTGCTGCTGCAGCGCCCGGAAGCGGTGCTGAATATCAATCGCTTCAAGGTGTACTAAGGAAGGCATGTAGGCCAGCGCCCCCTGACTGTGATGAGGCCGTTGCGAAGCGAGCTTTAGCCAGCGCTGAACGCTGGCAGGCAACTCTTGGCTCATGCGCAACGGCAGATCGGGCGTGGAGTATGTTTGGGCATAGGCCGGAGTGAGGAAAGCCGCATACTGGTCGGCATCTGCCGTTTGCTGCAGAATAAAGCTGAGGCTAACCCCCTGCAGAAATTCCCTGAGGCGGGCTGTGGCTTCGCCAGGAAGTTCGGGCATAAAGGGAAAACGGCTGAGGTCCGGATTCAGGTTTTGGGGATCGCCGACGCTTAGATGGGTTCCCCCAATTACGGTAACCAGATGCTTAGGACCCGCTAGCTGTTCAAAGGGCAGCAGCTGTTGACTGGCAATGGGTGTGACGCCATCATGGCTGCTAGCCAGCACCAGCGTTGGCACCTTAATTTGGCTAAACCCAGATTCTCCAAACAGATGGCCCGTCAGCGGATTCATAACGATGAGCTGGGTAATGCGCTGATCGCTGAGATCGACCGTCTGGACAGGCAAATCCAGAGCGGCGCACTGCAGCCAGTCGGCAGGCGACAGGCCCGAGGGCAAAATGTTCTCGCAAAACTGCTGCAGATCCCGAGTATCGAGGGTAGCGCCTGCTAGGGCTAGCCCAGTGTAGCCGCCGAGCGAATGGCCGATAAACGCAACGTCTTGGGTGTTTAGGCGACCCCGTAGGCTGAAGGAGCTGTCGTTTAAGCTAGCTAGCCGATCCAAAACGAAGCTGATGTCTTTAGGGCGGTCTAGAAACTCCGTAGCCGGAAGAATGCGGTTGGTTTTTTGACCGGCTGAGGGCAGGGGGCTGGAGACCAGCGCTGCCACATTGCTGCCAGGATGCTCAACAGAAGCAACCGTCAAACCATAGGAAGCCAGATGCTGAGCGAGATAGGCAAAAAATCGCCGATCCGCGCCAAATCCGTGGGAGAGAACAACTAGCGGACCGCGGGTATCGCGGCTCCAGTATAGATCGACCGGGATATTGCGCTGGCGATCGCGATCGCGCAGGTTGAGTTCCCAAATTTCCACGGCTGCCGGGCCAGCCTGGGTGGGGTCGAGCCGCAGGGGGGGCTGAGGCTCTGCGGCGGCGTCCACCAGCAGTTCATGCTCTAGGACGCGCCCCAGGGAAGCGTTTTCAAAGCGGGTCAGGTTAAATTGGGAGGCCAGCGTGGCAAGAGCAGAGAAGTTGATTTTTACAGTGTCTTGCGGCATCGCTCGCAGGAGGCTCAAAATGCTGAGCCCATCTGGGTCAAGGGCAGCCTGATTCAGCGCCACCCGCAAATCAGCAGGGGTCAGGCTGGGAGAAATATTTTCCAGGGTTTGAATGATTTGCTGACCGCTGGACGACCGCAGCACCTCCTCCAAAACCACGGTACTGATAGCTGGATCAAGGGAGAGGCGGCTTTGCAGGGCTTCTGCTAGCTGTGGCGTTAGCAGAGGCCGGTAAAGCTTTAGCGAGGCCGGAATTTCGCCTGTTTCGGAGAAATGCTCTAGATCGTTGAGGTGAACTTGTTGAGACAGGGGGCCAACACGCAGCAGCAGGGTCTCAGCAGCTTCTCCGGGCTTTGCACTGCCCATACCCCAGATCATCGCTAGCCCAGCTAAAGCAGCTTTGAAGAAAAACCATTGGCCAGATCGGAGTTGGAAGTTGGAATTCACAGTAACCACGAAGTAATGCCAGTCAGTCATCTAGCTGTTGCCTGAATCCACAATGCCCAATTTCCTCAGCCGGTCGATCAAAATTCAACAGGAGACCACTCTTTAGAATCTAAACGACAGAAAAAACTTTGAGGCCAGATGGAGCATCACATTTTCTTGCAATCTTTAACAGTAGGTACCAAATGGGCAAGATTTTGATAGGCGTTATGGGGCCGGGAGAGGGGGCTACGCCCGCCCAAATAACGACTGCCTATGAACTGGGAAAAGGGCTGGCCCAGAGAGGGTGGGCTGTTTTGACGGGAGGGCGTGGGGTGGGGGTAATGGAT
>JACVRP010000473.1 GCA_014534385.1 Cyanobacteria bacterium Co-bin13 | reverse complement strand
TGCAGGGAATTGCTGTGCTGCTGGTGCTGACTTGTCAGTTTTTGGCTGTTTCTGGGATTGAAGCAGCCTCCCCATGTCGGCAGGTTAAGGGACATCAGGTGTGCATTTTGACAATTCAGCGCAGTGCTAAGTATTTCTGGGAGTACCGGGCTGCGGTTAGCGTGGACGGTGAAAAGCGGCCTCTGGAAAAATACGACTGCCGGCAGCAGGTTCGCCTTCGCAAAGACGGTAAAAGTATCCCCTTCGCCCAAGATGAGGCCGGGGAGCTAATTTGTGGGCTAGTTCGTTAATTTTCTCAAACTGGCGAACTCATCAAACCGGAGGGACGCAGGACGGGTGGTAGGTTAAGCATGAGGCATTCGCACGGTGTTCCCTGTAGGTGTGATTTAGCTTTGGCTGAGTCGGTTGTCTGTGCGAATGCTTCGCTTTAGGGCTCTGCTGGGTCTGGCGTAGGACGAAGCGATCGCAAAACCGGAATCTTTTGATACTGCTCTGGCTGAATGGCCTGCCAGTCTAGCCCCAGGGGACGCTCATAACGAGTCTGCGTTGCCATAGCTGCATCAGGCGTCACAAACCAGTCAAGAGGCCAGTCATGGGGCTGCATGGGCAGTTGTCCGGGGTTCACCACCTGCAGAGCGTGAACCGTTGTGACAATGGGCGTTTGCGGCTGAACCAGGCCAAATTGAGCCATCATGCCCAGCTCTAGATCGGCAAACCCGGCTCCTTTACCGGTGCGGCCTCCGTCGGGGCTGACTGCAACACAGCCGACGACTACCAGATCAACCGGCTCCATTTGATCAAAGCTTACGGGCCGTCCGTGGATCAGAGCGTCACGCAGGGTGGCAGCGGTTTCTAGTGGAATTCCCTGGGCGGCTAGGGCCTTGGCCTTGAGTTCGACAAAGCACTGCTGGCGGGTCAGACGAGGAACGGCCATGTAGAGTGTTTTGCCGTCCTGCAAAGCCCGTAGCCGCACTGGTTTTTGGGGCGAGTCAGGGTTGCACTTGATTACCTGAGCCTGCTGCCACACCGGCAGATCGGCCAGCTCCTGGGCAGCCAGGTCGGCTCCCAAAAAGTCGGGAATGTGGCCGAAGGGGTCACGGCGCACCGCCTTTTGGGCCTTCAAATCAGTCCAAATGCGGGATCTAAGGGCATCTTTGGCGCTGTGACGACCGCTCCACTCAGAGGTTGCTGGAGAGGTTTGGGTGGGGTCGTCTGCGGAAGAGGAAGACATGGTGAACCCGTAAGGAAAAAACACGTCAATTCTACCGAGACGGCTTGGGAAGATTTCTATTCTGCAGCTTAAAGGCTGTGGCTGCTTTTCTCAAATCATCCTCATAATGGAGGGCGGGTCTGTTTTGAATTTTGGCATGGGTTTTGGCATAGATGAGGTGAAGGGATGAAGCGTCGCAGTTTCTTGCAGTGGATGGGGCTGGGCTGGCTGGTGACGGCTGTGCAGGGGTGCTTTGCCCGTTCGGGGGGTGGTCAAGGAACTTCTCAGGGCGCGAGCGGTGGCGTAGTTGTGGGATCGGTAAGCGATCTGGCAGGCTCTGGAGTCCTGGAGCGCAATACGGCCCTGGGTCCGGTGCTGGTAACGGGCGATGCGGCTAGTCCTGAGAGCTTGAGGGCTGTCAACCCGACCTGTACCCATCAGGGCTGTACCGTGCGCTGGCAGCCGCAGCAGCAGGAATTTTTGTGCCCCTGCCATGGAGCCCGCTTTGCTGCAGACGGCGCGGTGCTGCAGGGTCCGGCGGGGGCTGGGCTGAAGGCTTACTCTGTGCGTGTCGAGGGGACAGAGGTGCTGGTTGACGCCTAGAGGCTGCTGCGGATAGGGGACTGTCGGTAGCTTTGTGAAAGGGGAGTTGCCTTAATCAACAGTGTCAATATTGGTTAAACAAGGATAAAAAGGAGGGGCTGCTTGACGAAACAGGAACCTTCGCTCATGGCTAGGCAAGTTCTTGATGATCTAACCCATAGCTACAAGCGCCAGTGGTTTCGCATCTTGTTTCGGCTGCAGGGGTCGGTCATTCCCTCAATTTTGCCCAGGGTGCTGCTTTGCGCTGGCTTTAGTGTTCTGGTTGCGTGGCTGCATGAGCTGGGCTGGCGGGTGTCGTGGCCGGTGCTGGGAACCCTGGTGCCCAGTATTGTGCTGGGTTTGCTGCTGGTGTTTCGCACCAATACCGCCTATGAACGATTTTGGGAAGGCCGCAAGCTCTGGGGCCAGCTGGTCAACACCACCCGCAATCTAGCCCGACATATTTGGGTCGCGATTCAGGAAACCAGCCCAGAGGACCGGGCGACCAAGGTGCAAACCCTGAAGCTGCTGGTGGCCTTTGCGATCGCAACCAAGCTGCACCTGCGCTGCCAGCCCCCCAACCAGGCCGAACTGCTGGAACTGCTTACGCCAGAGCAGTTTGCCAAGCTGCAGACCATGAATAATCCCCCCATTGAGGTCGCTTTTTGGATTGCCGACTATCTGCAGCTACAGCATGGCTACGGCAAGCTCAGCACCTACGAGATGACTGCTATGAACCAGCGTGTAGATGAAATGATCAACGTGCTGGGCGGCTGCGAGCGCATTCTCAAAACGCCCATTCCTCTGGCCTATTCGATTCACCTGAAGCAGCTATTGCTGCTCTACTGCTTTGCCCTACCTTTTCAGGTCGTGGATCAGCTGGAGTGGTGGACGGCGCTGATAGCGGGGCTGATCAGTTTTGCGGTATTTGGCATTGAGGAGATCGGCATTGAAATCGAGAATCCCTTCGGCACCGACGCCAACGACCTGCCGCTCGATACGATTTGCCGCACCATGTACCGCAACATTGAGGATTTGATTACGCTAGCCCCCTGCGTACGGCGCTGGCAGGTGCCGCCAGTGGAACGCCCAGTCCACAGGTCTTAGGGTAAACCCTGTAGGATGGGCAAAGCGAAGCGTGCCCATCATTACCTCTCTCCTAAAACACATTCTCCTAAGCCCATCCCAGCATAGGCATCCGAAAGATGGGCACGGGCTTTTGCCCTTTGCCCATCCTACTCGTGCTAATTACGGGTGGAAGACCCTTGG
>JACVRP010000511.1 GCA_014534385.1 Cyanobacteria bacterium Co-bin13 | reverse complement strand
TTACTGCGTAGTCGCTGGCTACATTGATCCACTCATCTAGCAAGATGGTGTAGCCCTGGTCGGTTACCAAAGTAAAGCGAGGGCCGTATTCTTGAGGCAGGGGCCGACTCCACTGGGGTTCGCAGAGGCTGCCGTTGGCGCGGTAGAGGGTTGCCATTAGGCTCTGGGACGAACCGTCGGCCTCGCTCTGAAGCACCAGGATGTGGGTTTGGCCGGGAGAGACGACCGCCTGATGGGCGGGGGGACGTGCGATCGCATCGTCACTCACCATTGGCATCTCCTCCGCAGCGGCGCTGGGCAGGCCGGCTGGCCCCAACAGCAGCAGGGCCAAAGTTCCTAAAAGTTGTGCAGCCTTCATCGTCATTGTTGCTGCTTCCGCCAAAAGAACCACGCTAGTACACCTCCACCTAACCAGGATAGCCCCAGCGGTTCGGGAACGGCTTGAGCTGCTGGAGATGGGGCAAACTGTGCTGCCAGCAGCATCCCATCGTCAAGTTCCCCTGGGGCTTTGACGGGTGCGGCAAACGCTTCCACCCTGGGAGGTGGGGAGCTAGTCAACGCCATCGGCACCGCATCAAAATCGCTGTCTTCCAACAGCGGCAGAATGATCGGAAAGGGATCAATCGGCACTACTCTGGGCGTTGGGGTAGGGCTGCTCGAAACCAGCGGACTGCTGCGGGCTCGGCCCACCTGATCATCGGTCAGCCGCGACAGCCTAGCCCCGTCGGGATTGATGTCGTTTAGGGTCGTGGGAACGGCCCGATCTCTGCCGTCAGTCATGAGATTGTTGGCGCTGCCGCTGCCCAGGTTTGAGTGGGTCAGGCCCAGGTTATGGCCAATTTCGTGGGCCACCGTATCAATTCGACCCCGCCCGTTATTGAAGCCCAGAATGTTGTCGCTGATCAAAACGCCATTGGCATCCACCCAGGCCAGGCCAAACACCTCAAACGGCCCCTGCAAAATCTGATCGACAAACCACATATTAATTGGGCCAGAGGTGCGCCTTGAAGAAGGATTGCGGCCATAGGATCCCGGCCCTCCGGCAAAGGCTAGTTCCGCAAATTCGTCGCGGGAGTCGATGGTTAAAAAGCGGGAGCCCAGCAGCCGGTTGGGCGGCAGAAAGCTGACCTCGATGTCAGCCTGCTGCCAAATTTTGAAGGTTGACTCAGCAAAGGTGGCCAGATCGGCACAGATCAGGCCGAAGTCATCACAGACCTGAATGGGCTGCACGGTGACAAACCGGATAGGGCGAGAGCCGGGGCTGGCGGTGGTGGTGCATCCCACCAGGGCAAAAGAAGCCCCAGCGGCAACCAGCAGCGGCTTGACGGCGGCTTTAGGCATGGGTAAGTCACGGGTGGACAGCACGGGATCAGACAACGGTGTCGGCCTTTACCCTGTCTCTTTTTTACGGGGAAACACCGATTAACCGGACAGAAGTTGTGCCACTTTACAGGAACTTAATGTAGCTAGCCTGGGGGCTATGTGCCCCTAGCCGCCATAAATATTTTGAAAAAGGCCCTTCTGCTGCTCGTCTCCTAAGACCTGCTGGTGCAGCAGCTGGTAGTGCCAGCCGTAAAGCACGCTTTCAGCATGGGCGGCAATATTGCGCAGCTTGCTGATCTGGTCGATGCAGGAGGCCGCTTCCACAGGAGCCCGACCAAACCAACCGGCGATCGGATGCTCCCACTGCTGCAAAAAGGTGCTGAGTCGGGTGCGATCGCTACCGCCCATTTGCCCCCCCGCCTTGGCTTTGCCGTAGAGCCGACTTTTGGCAGCGGGCCGATCTGCTTTTAGGGCCGTGTCCTTCAATGATGACCACTCCTGGGCCAAAATCGGTGGCAGCATGCCCAGGGTGTATTTCTTCTGGGGGCCTAGCAGCAGACCCCCGATTTCAGAACCGCCCTGGTCCAGCAGAAACTGGTAGAGGTCGCGGAAGAAAGGCTGAATCACCTCCCGCTCGACGGCAAACCCCAGCCGCAGACCGGCCTCGGAGTAGTCTGCCAAGGCCGGATCGCTCTGCTCAGCCTGGGTGATGACCTGATGCTTGTAGGCGGCATAGAGATCTTTCTGGCTCTGCTGGGTCAGACAGTACCAGGCTTTGTCTCCCACCGCCTGCCGTATCTGCTGCTTGAGGGCCTGCGGGTCGAGCCGAGGAGTATCTGGCCCCATCTGAGACTGGAGTTGAGCAATGTGAGCTTCCTGGGACTGAATGGCTGTCTCCTGCTGCTCTAGCTCCTGCTGGAGCACCTCGAACTGCTGCCGCTGCTCACTAGATAGCTGGCTAAGCTTTTGCTCCAGCAGCGCCACCTGCTGGGTCAGCGTGTCAATGTGGTTATTTTTCTCGACCAGCAGCTCATCTTTTTCAATTAGCAGGTGGGTTTTTTGCCGAATTTCTAGGGCACTCAGGCCCGCTCGCAACAGGTTGAAGTAGTAGGGCTCAGCCAAGTCTACCGGGCGCGGCGGATCGCCAGGAACGCAGAGGAAGCCCTGTCGCTCCGGCAGCAGCACCACCAGCATTTGACCTTCGGGGTTGCGGATAGTCAGCTCCCGCGCCACCCCCGTCGTGGCTACCTGGGCTGTGTAGCGCCGCCTGCTGTAGAAAAACTCGGCCCGGTTGGACCAGTCCTGGGGGGTTTCTGTTTCGAGGGTGGCTTCATCGAGCGCTGCTGCGGGCTCTGGTAAGGGCTCTGGTAAGGGCTCCGGCTCTGGCGCAAGTGGCTCAGGAGCGGTTGGCTCCCTCAGCACCTTGTAGGCAGAGCGAGTGGCGGCTCTGGGGGGGAGGGTTT
>JACVRP010000440.1 GCA_014534385.1 Cyanobacteria bacterium Co-bin13 | reverse complement strand
GCCTACAGAACAGGAGAAAGCGCCCGAACCGACAACGCCTAAAGCGGTTGGGTCACAGCCGGAACCTGTTAGCCAGGCAGCCCCTCAAGCTGAAGCAGCAGATGCTGCCAGCCAATATCAGCCTATTGCCCCCCCTAGTGAGCCCATGCAGTATCGGGCTATTGGGCTGATTCGAGGAACCTACACCCCCGAAGATGAACAGTTTAATCGGGGCATGCTGGCAACAGAAGACGGGGTCACGATTGAAGCCGTGCTGCTTGGCCGAGTAACCAGTTTAGTCAAAAAGCACCTTGACCTGCAGTCTCCCCACCTGTGGGTGGTTTATCCACGCACGCGTAAGGCTGATGATGAGGAAGAGGACCAGGACCTGCATGTGCAAATTGTAGGCGTTTGGGAGCCCGAGACGCTGGGTCTGCCAGGCGAAGGAGTAGAGGGTGAATCAGACGGGGATGGCGAGGCTGAAGGTGAGGCTAGTGCCAAGGAGACTGCCGAGGAGACCGCCGAGGCTGTAGAGCCTGCCGCTGAGAAACCTAAAATCTCGCTCGAGGATCTGCCGCCAGTCAATGAAAACTATTTCTCGATCCGAGGCGAAATTGTTCGCTACGAGGAAGACGAGCAGATTATTATCGTCAAAATTCTTCAGGGATTAAAGCGTCCTCCCGCCTCCCGCAAAGCCTTCCGGGTTTTGGTTCAAGGGAGGCTGCAGGGCCGCAGCGTTGGGTATTTTTGGGACCTCAATGTCAAGCGGGAAGCCAAGACCCTGGTTTTGGAGCAGGGTTCGGCAGTCGGAATTGTACCGCCCAAAAAGCGCAAAGGCGGCGGCGGCGGCGGTCCTGGAGGTCGTCGGAGCGGTCCACCCCGGCGGGGTGGACCGGGTGGAGGTGGCAGCCGACCTTTTCCACCTCGGCCTACCAACAAGGGCGCTCGTCCTGCACCCCCCAGCAAGCCTTCGGAAGGAAGCCCAGTGCCTAAGCCAAAAACGGCAGAGTAGCCCAGCAGAGTAACTCTGCTAAGTAGATTAGCTGAGGTCCATTTGGGCGGTCCAAACGTCTTGGGGGAGGAAGGTGCGATCGCACGGCAGCGGTGCAACCGGCTGGCTCAGCTCAAACTGCCCTGCCTCAATCTGCTGCTTCAGCGCCTCCGCGACCTGGCGAGCCAGGAAAACGCTGGCTAGAGGTGCCGTTCGCACGGGACGACCATCTACGGTAATCTGGCCCGACTTGAGCTGGGCGTAGCTGACTAGGCCAAAGGTGGGCCGCACCCGTCGAGGAATCGAAAAATCGACAACTGGCGCAACTAGATCTTTGTCTTCTACTGCGCAACCAGAGGCAATGTCTGAGTTGAGCAGGGGAATCGGCACGCCAACACCCAACATGAGAGAAGGTCCGTAGCCCTTGAAGTAACAGCCCCGCACCCACCGCTCCTGCATTTGTTTGGCATCCCCAATGAGCGCCACGGTCGCCGCCGGACCGATGGGAGTGTGGTTGGGCAAGCGTTTCTGCAGCGGGAAGTGCTGGGTACCTTCCCAGGCGATGTAGCCAATACCGCCTCCCAGAAAAATGCGGCTGCCGATGCCGACGGCCTGCAGGTCGGGGTCGTTGAGCAGCGGCGAGAGTGCACCGGGATTGGAGTAGACGGCATTGCCCAAGCGGGGCTGGAGCGGCCCTAGATAGGTGAGCAGAGGCCGATCGCCGCCATTGACCCCAACGATGAAGTTTTGGTAAAGGTTGCGGGGGTTGAACAGGTAGAACTGGTTGATCGTATCTCGGGTGATGCTGGTCTCAAAGGAGGAGCGCGGGTAGCAGTCGGTGGCCTGCCCAATCGCTCTGAGGTGAACCGACTTACCGGCCACCAGATCAGCGATGACGTGGCCACCGCCCCGCTCGCGCACCTCTTCCCCGTCGTTTTCTCCAACTCGCTGCACTTCGGTCGGCTGACTAGCTCCTAGGTACAGATCAACTGCGCCAAAGCCGGCATAGGCCAGCACCCCATCTAAATAGCACTCGCGGATTTTGATCGGCGGATCGGTATGGCCCAGATTGAGGACGGCTCCCGAGGACTCCATAGGCTCGAAGGTGCCTGTTGTGACCACGTCAACGGCTCGGGTCGCCTGCTCAAGCCCCGTCTCTGCAACTCGCCCCTTGAAGGCCTCAGCCGTGTCTACCACCACTCGCCGCTGTCGAATCTTGTCGTTGATTTCGTCGAGGGTGCGCATAGGGGAATCGTTGCCAGAGGCTACCGGGATGTTTTGAGCTGCCAGGCTAGCACTCCAGCCATCCCCACAACCGGCAGCAGCACCATGAGCAGACTCACGCCTGCAGTGGCGGGAATTTCGAGCTTGGGGGCTAGATTTTTGATGGCAAATGCGATCGCAGCCGACAGACCAAACACTTTAATAACAAAGCCTGGAGACGCGTTCATACCTGCCCGCTAAGACCTTCTAATGTTAAGACAGCACCATTCCTGCCGTCGCCACAGCGTTGCCACGACCCAGCCATTCTGCTCAAGCGTGTCGGCCACCAGCTTCGACTGCTCCAGCAAAATGCCGCTGAGAATGCCCCAGGTACTGGGCTTAGAGATTTCATGGAGCCGGGGAATCAGGTCCAGAATCACTTCGGCCAGGATGTTGCAAAGAATGCCGTCTACTGGCCCGTCTAGGTGGGTAATCAAAGTATCCAGACTGCCTTGATAGACCACCAGCTGGGCATCAGAAATATGGTTAATTTCCTGGTTGAGGTGAGTCGAGCTAATCGCCATATCATCTGTATCGACAGCATAAGCTCGCTTTGCCCCCAACAGCAGCGCCCCGATAGAAAGAATGCCCGAGCCGCAGCCGATATCGGCAACAACAGATTCGGAGGCGTTTTCGCCCAAGCGCATCTCCAGTGATTCAAGACAGAGCTGAGTAGTGGCGTGGTCACCTGTGCCAAAGGCCACGCCCGGATCAAGCCTGAGCACCACCCGATCTGGCTCTTGGGGGTCGGGGAGCCAGGCCGGGTTGATCAAGAAGCGATCCCCAATTTTCTGAGGATGCCAGTGCTCCTTCCAGCTCTTGGACCAATCTTCCTCGTCGATCAAGCGCCAGCTCACTCGGGGCAGCGGCAGCTCGCTACACAGCGCATCCTGCTTGAGCAGCAGCGCCACTGCTGCTAGATCCAGCAGCTCAAACCGATGCTGGGGGAAATAGGTCTGCACCAGACAGGTTTGTCCTTTGCGCTGGCTAGAGGTGCCGTGGCTGCCAAAGGTATCGAACCGCCAGAAGACAGTTTCTTCAAGCGTGGGTTCACAAAAGACCTGAATCTCCCACCAGCTATT
>JACVRP010000365.1 GCA_014534385.1 Cyanobacteria bacterium Co-bin13 | reverse complement strand
CGGCACACCACCACCCACCGGCATCTGCTGCGGCTGCCTTCGGGGGCGCTGCTGATCGACACCCCCGGTATGCGGGAGCTTCAGCTCTGGGCCACGGCAGATGGGCTGGAGGCTACGTTCTCTGAGGTGGAAACGCTGGCGCAGCAGTGCCGCTTTCGCGACTGCCAGCACCAGCAAGAGCCAGGGTGTGCGGTGCAGGCTGCGATCGCAACCGGCGATCTCGACCCAGCCCGCCTGCACAGCTACCACAAGCTGCAGCGGGAGCAACGCCACCTAGCCGAGCGGCAGGACAGCTTAGCTAGCCTCAACACCAAGCGACGCTGGAACGCCATTCACAAGGACCAGCGTCAAGCCTATAAGGGGCGCAAGCAGCCAGTGTCGCCGATGGCCTCGACGGTAGTTTCCTGGCCATCGCGGCTGACCGTAATGGTGGCATCGGATATGGGGTTGGCCTCTTCAACGCCAGGTTCAACCTCACCGACTTCAACAGTCACGGCAGTGTCCCCGTCCTCGCTGACGAAGCGCTGGATAGGGTACTGCCCACCGGGAATACCCTCGCCCTCCGTTTCTGTGCGGGTGAAGCGAACGACTTCACCGTCTAGTTTCATCCGCATCGACCCACCGGGCTGAGGAGAAACCTCGGGATTCACAAAGCCGCTGAAGAGATAGAACCCATTAGCTCTGACGTCACTCCCTTCCTGCCAGAGCGTCATGCCGCAGCCGGCTATGTCAAGTTCATCAAAGGTGAGGACGTCGACTTCTAGGACAGGGGCGGTGGCCTCAGGGGTTGGGGTAGCGGGGGTAGGCGTTGTGGCTTGACCGCCGTTGCAGCCCACCAGAGCAGCGGCCGTCCCGACTGCTAAAAACCACTTTTTCATCATTTTTCTTCAGCTAAGGGGGGTTTTGTCTCGAGGTACATGGTCGTCTATCCATGCAAGGCCTAAAATCTTAACCGTTTACGGCTTGAGTACAGGGGGACGATATGACAGATCCAGCAAACCGGGTAGCTATGATTACGGGGGCCTCCAGCGGCATTGGCCGAGCAATCGCCCAGCGACTTTCCCAGCTAGGTTACCGCCTTGCCCTTTGCGCCCGGCGGCAGGATCGGCTCTTGAGCCTGCAGCAAGAACTGCAGGCCGACGGCCCCGAGGTTCTGATTCAATCGGTCGATTTGCGCCAAGAAGCAGACATTTTGGCCTTTTTTCAGGCCGTCCGTGAGCGATGGGGCGGCGTGGACGTGCTGATCAACAATGCCGGACTGGGCCACAAGCAATCCCTGATGACGGGCAACACCGAAGACTGGCGCGAAATGCTGGAGGTCAACGTGCTGGCTCTCTGCATCTGCACCCGCGAGGCCACCCATGATATGCGAGCCAAAGACGGCCAGGGCCACATTCTGCACATTAGCTCCATGTCGGGCCACCGCGTTCCCGGCGGCAGCGGTATGTATTCGGCTACGAAATTTGCGGTGCGATCGCTCACCGAGGGCCTGCGCCAGGAACTGCGGGCCGAAGGGCTAGATATCCGCGTGTCCTCCGTCAGCCCCGGCTTTGTCGAAACCGAGTTCGCTGAAAAGTACCACCAGAGCTTCGAAAAAGCCCAGGATCTCTACAGCAAATACCCCGTCCTCCAGCCCGAAGACGTGGCCGATGCCGTCGCCTATATCCTCAGCCAGCCCGAGCATGTGCAGGTGCATGATCTGCTGGTAAGGCCGACGCGGCAGGTGAGTTAGGGGGAAGAGATCACTTATCCAAAATCACCTTATTCACCACCTTCCCCTCCCCATCAAACTCATACACAATCGGAATCCCTGTAACCAGCTCTAGGGTCGGCACGTCCTCTTCTTTAAGGTTGTCTAGCACCATGATGATGGCCCGCAGGGAGTTGCCGTGGGCGGCGACGAGAACATTGCTGTCTTCGTGGATGTGGCGCATGATGCGCTGGTTGAAGTAGGGGACGACGCGCTTTTGGGTGTCTTCTAGGCTTTCGCCGCCGGGGGGGCGGGTGCTGTAGGAGCGCCGCCATTCATGAACCTGGGCTGCGCCGTATTTGGCGGCGGTTTCGGCTTTGTTGAGGCCCTGTAAATCGCCGTAGTAGCGCTCGTCTAAAGCCGCGCAGCTGAAAATGGGCAGTTCTTCGCTGGGGTCGCCGTCATACCGGTCCCAGCCGTGCCAATCGGGGTCATCGGTGTCGTGTTTGATGATGGGGATGAGATCGCCGCAGATTTCATTACACTCGGTCAGGCAGACAATGGCGGTTTCGATGGCCCGGATGAGTTTGCTGGTGTAGCAGACCTGTACCCGGTAGTCGCGCAGCTTGGTAGAGGCAATGGTGGCCTCAGCCCGACCCCGCTCGCTCAGGGGCACATCTACCCAGCCGGTGAACTTGTTCTCGGCATTCCAAAGGCTTTGTCCGTGGCGGATGAGAATGAGTTGTGGCATGGTGTTTTCTTCTATTTAGATTGAGGGAAAGCAAAGGTGAGTTTTGGATGTTGAGTTTTAAGCTTTAAGTGGCTAAATTCAGTGCAAAACTTAAAACTTCCTTCACCTCGCCACCAGCAGCCCCAACACCCCCGCAAACCCCAGGTAATACAACACTGGGATTATGAGGCGGCGGATCAGCAGACCTTCGCGGCCCAACAGGCCGACGGTGGCGGCGGCGGCGACGATGTTGGAGACGCAGATGACGTTGCCTGCGGAGGCACCGACGCTTTGCAGAGCCAGGATGGGGGCGGTGGGGGCGGCGATGGCTTCGGCAACGCCGAACTGGAAGAGGGAGAACATCATGTTGCTGACGGTGACGCTGCCTGCGACGAAGGCTCCAATTAGGCCAACGATGGGGGCGAAAAAGGGCCAGGTTTGACCTGCCAGGGCAGACATGCCTGCGGCCAGGGTGAGGGGCATGCTGGCAAGTCCGGCGGTGTTGACTTCGGAGTTGATGAAGACGCGGGCCATGAGGACGGCTGCACCTAGGGCCAGGGCGGTTTTTTGCAGGAGGGGTAGGGCCTGTGCGATCGCACTTCCCATCTCCCTCGGCTTCATCTGGTGCAGAAAGTAGGTGATGGCGACCACGGCCAGAAATAGGGTGGCGGGCAGGTAGAGGGGCTGGGAGGCGATAGTGATGTTGGTGCCCAGCACGTTGGGCCAGTTCAGCCGCAGGCTCTGGAGCCAGCCGCGCAGGGGCAGGGCTTCCAGTCGTGACAGCACCAGCAGCAGGCCCAGCAGCAAATAGGGCAGCCAGGCTTTGAGCACCGTCATGGACTGGGGCGGGGTGCGCAGCTGGGGCATGACGCTGCCCATCCACTCATCGGGCCACGTCTCTTCGGGGGGAAAGTCCCAGATTTGTGAGGGCCGCAGCCAGCCGCGCCGCAGCACGCCAACGACGACGGTCAACCCCACCAAGCCGCCGATGAGGGAGGGAAACTCAGGGCCTAGAAATACGGCGGTGAGGGTGTAGGGCAAAGTGAAGGCGACGCCTGCCAGCAGGGCCAGCTTCCAGAGCTTGAGCCCATCGGTCAAGGAGGGGCGGCTGCCGAAGAAGTAGGTCAGCGTGCAGACCAGGATCAGGGGAATGAGGGTGCCGATGATGCCGTGGAGCAGCCCCGCCTGGGCGGCGACCTGTCCTAAATAGGCCGGGAAAGAGAGCGACTGACTGGCCAGGGTCGCGTCTACGGTCTCGGCCCCCTGCAGCCCGGTGTAGACGCCAAAGAGGATAGGGGTGCCCACGGCCCCAAAGGTTGAGGGGGTGCTCTGAATAATCAGGGCGGCCATGACCGCCGCCATTGCCGGAAAGCCGACGGCTACCAGCAGCGGCACGCAGATCACGGCGGGGGTGCCAAAGCCAGAGGCTCCTTCGATAAAGCTGCCGAATAACCAGGCGATAATGATCACCTGCACTCTGCGATCGCGCGACAACCCCAGCAAGCTCTCGCGGATGACGCTGATCGCCCCCGACTCACGCAGCACGTTTAGCAGCAGGATCGCCCCTAGAACGATATAGAGGATCTCGGCAGCAATGACCGCACCCTGCACCAGCGAGGCTGCAACCTGAACAGGGGGGACTTGCCAGATCAGAAGTGCGATCGCAACCGTCACCAGCAGCGCTCCTGGCATGGCCTGACTGGCAGGGCGACGCGCCACTACCAGCAGCAAAAACACCGTCAAAATCGGCAACAGGGCAATCAGGAAGTAGAGCAGGGCCATG
>JACVRP010000591.1 GCA_014534385.1 Cyanobacteria bacterium Co-bin13 | reverse complement strand
CCATCGGCGGTATGTTTCTGTGGCACTCTCCTCACGGTCACCCGCACTGGGCGTTACCCAGCAAGTCTGGTCTTTGGGGAGCCCGGACTTTCCTCAGACGGGCCTAAACCCGCCCGCAACCGCCTGCGCCAACTCTTTCCTTAGCTTTATAGTCTAGTCGAGATGGCTCCCCCTGACGTGACTTTGAAGTCAGATTTGACAGGTTGATCCTGCCAGCTTTAGCGGGGTTTGCCACTAAAACTCCGGCTAGCATTCTCGTCTCGCCGGCTCAATATCCAGCGGAATAGAGGAATCGCAGGCTGGTCTGGCAGCACGCCGACTTCAAAGCGAAAGGGCAGCAGCAGCCGAATCATAGGCTGATTCGGGGTTGCCATCGGCTGAATGCCGATCAGCAGCTCCAGAGCATAGGTGCGCTGGGGTGGGGGCAAGAGCAAAACCTTGTTGAGGTTGACCAGCGGGGCTGTAGGCTGCAGGAGCTGAGTGTCGGGGCTGCGGCCAAAGGAATCTTCGCTGGTAACAGTGGCGCTGAAGGACTGGCGCGGATTGACCACGCTGTGCACCTGGGCCTGCACCAGATCCATGCGCATGCCTGGGGTTTGGCGGATGACGCGGCGAGCCAGGTTGTTGTGCAGGCTGAGACTGCTGCTGTCCCAGTCTACGATGACTTGAGTCGCGGGAACGGTATTGACAATCTGCACAGTCAAACCCGCGATTGGCGGCTCGATGGGCCGCGTACCCTGGGGTGAAACCTGAACTGCAATGGTGCCCTCAACCACATCATCCTGCACCTGAATGGGCACTCTCAAGCTGAGGCAGGCAGCCCGGTTTAGCGGCGGCGGCCCAGCATCTAAAATCTCCACCGGCAACTCGTCGTAGCCCTGCTGCAGTAGTTGGTTTGTCACCGAGGTCTGCAGCAGCTGCCGGTCTAGCTGGATCACGATCTGGTCTTCTAGCTGAGCCTCAACCGACAGGGCCATCTTATAGACCACGTAGGAGACAACAATGAAGTAAATCGTTAGCAGTAGGATGTCAATTTCCATGCCAGTTCCCGTTCGCGCCCCTCATCATATCGCTGAACTCAAAGCTTGGGTCTGCGCCACCAAAAGATCCCAGGGTTCTTCTTCTACGCCACCAAGAGATCCCAGGGTTCTTCTTTGCTGGCATAGTTCAGCTCCAAGCACCCCGAAAGAACCCCGGGATCTTCTGGGGTTCTCCTAAAAAACAAGGCCGAGAACTTCAGCAAAGTTCTCGGCCTTAGCAACAGGTTTTGTAGGTTGGGTTGGACATTAGCAAAACCCAACCTACGGGATTAAATTGCCTTAGCCCAGCAGAGCCTTGGCACGGTTAACCACGTTGTCTACGGTGTAGCCAAACTTCTCCATGATGATGCCGCCGGGGGCAGAGACGCCGAAGCGATCAACGCTGATGCTGTCGCCTTCGGAACCCACATAGCGGCACCAGCCAAAGCTGCTAGCGGCTTCTACGGCCAAGCGCTTGGTGACGGCCTTGGGCAGCACAGACTCACGGTAGCCAGCGTCTTGAGCATCGAACAGTTCCCAGGAGGGCATGGAGACCACACGCACATTCTTGCCTTCAGCCCGCAGCTTAGCGGCGGCCTCAACGCAGAGGAACACTTCACTGCCGGTACCGATCAGGATAATGTCGGGCGTGCCTTCGCTGTCGGACAGAATGTAAGCGCCCTTAGCGACCGCATCAATGGAGGAGCCTTCTAGCTGGGGCAGATTTTGGCGGCTCAGGGCCATTAGGGTCGGGATCTTGCGGTTCTCAACAGCGACCTTGTAGGCCCCAGAGGTTTCGTTGCCGTCGGCAGGGCGAATCACCACCAGGTTGGGGATAGCTCGCAGGGAGGCAATGGTTTCTACCGGCTGGTGGGTGGGACCGTCTTCGCCCAGACCAATGGAGTCGTGGGTCATGACGTAGATGACGCCTGCGCCCGCCAGAGCCGACAGACGGATGGGGGCCCGCATGTAGTCGGCAAATACCAGGAAGGTAGCGCAGTAGGGCACCAAACCTGAGTTGTGCAGGGCGATGCCGTTACAGAT
>JACVRP010000036.1 GCA_014534385.1 Cyanobacteria bacterium Co-bin13 | reverse complement strand
ATTTAGCAGCACGGCAATATCGCTGTAGCGCTGGCGGGCTTGGGCTGCAGTTAAGCCGACTCGGCCCAACTCGGGTCTGGTGCCCAGGCTGTAGGGCAAGCTGTGCAGGGCAATGGAGCGCGTTGGCAGATAGAGGGCATTGTGCAAGGCGATTTGCGCCTCATAACGGGCAATCGCTCCGTGGCGAAAGCCGCCCAGCACCGATCCGGCGGCAAAGATGCGGGGGTTGCTAGTTCGCAGCTGTGGGTCCACCGACAAACCGTAACGGTCTTGCCGCACCCCCACCCGATCAAGGTTGAGCGCGGCAACAGCGGGCTGGGGCTGGGTCGCGACCAGCACCCGATCAACGATGGTCAAAGACCGACCTCCAGGGGGCATCACAGATTCGGTGCCCGCTAGCTGCACCCCTTCTACCTGAACATTGAGCCTCAAATCGACTCCGGCTGCCATTAATACCGTTTCTAGAAACTGCGATACCTCTGGATCTTCTGCGGGCAGGAGCCGTTCACCTCGAGTAATTAGCGTAACCTGGGTGCCAAGGGTCGCTAGGATTTGAGCCAGCGCGATCGCAGCTCCGGCCCGGCCTAAAATCACCAGTTTTTGGGGCTGGGTTGCCAGCGATAGCAGCGTTTCGAGGGTGAGATAGGGCACCTCCGCCAGGCCGGGGATAGCGGGAATCGCGGTCTGGCTGCCGCAGGCGATCAGGTAAGCTCTCGCCGTTAAAACTCGCTGCTCGGTGGTAAACGCCAGTCGCGGTTTAGGGCTGAAGTAGCCTGCATCGGTAACAACATCCACCCCCTGTACCGCCAGAGCCTCAGGGGTAAGGTGAGGGTATGCGATCGCACTGGCCGTTTCTATGGCCTGCTTGAGCAGGGGCCAGCTCCAGTCGGGCTTGAGGTCGGCTAGCGGCTGACCTAGATCCTGTAGGGGTTGACTGGCCTGACCACCCCAGTTTGTCAAAACCTGGCTCAGCAGATCTACCTGAAGCTGGGTTTGCAGTCGTTCGGGAGAAAGGATAAGAGCAACGCGGGCTCCTTCGCGGGCTGCGATCGCAGCCGCCTCTCTGGCCTCTAACGTCTCTCCGACAATTACCAGGTCGTAATCGACCGCCATACCACCCTCTGCCAACACCCCCTGAGTGTATCGTTTTCAGGCGGCGCACTTTTACCCCTACAGCGGGTTTTCCATCGCCTTTTGGGGCGGCTTGGAGTCTGGGGTAGCAGGCAGTGGTGACTGCGGCACCCCATTTAGCCACTCTGGGTGCTCCAGTTCCCGCGCTTTGAGCACAATCAGGTACTCATAGAAGGCCTGCAGCGTACACCAGGCCAATCCAGCTCGCCCGTCTAGCCAGCCGCCCAGCACAAACACCATATACAGCCAGCGCACCAGGGGCCGAAAGGGCAGGCGCAGCGACAGATCTTTCAAAGCCCGCCGCCGCTTGACTTCAGACGAACCAAAGAACAGATCCCACCAGGCTACGCTACCCGCTTCAAGCTGCTGAATCGTCTCACGGGCCTCGTCGGTAGAATAACGATTGTGCTTTTCGATCCAGCGGCTTAGTCCCTTGCTGCAGGTGTAGTGGGGATAGGTTTCGCGAAGAAATCCGGTCGGGCCATCGACCACTTCGCGCTCGGTGTGGCCGTAGTCGTCAAACCAGATCTTGCCCCGCTTTAGTAGCCGCAGCTGATAGCGGGGAAACTGGGTGCTGCGACGAATCCAGGTGCCCATGAACATGACTCGCTCTGCCGCATAGTAGCCCACGTTTTCTGGGTGTTGAATCGCCTCAAGGCATTCCTGAAACAGAGCCGGAGTCATGCGCTCATCGGCTTCCAGAATGTAGGCCCACTCGTGCTGATAGGCGACGTTTTCCAGCATCCAGGTGCGCTGTTTGCCGTGGCTCTCAAAGGCGTGCTGCACCACCCGCACTGAATACTGCGAGGCAATTTCTAAGGTGCGATCGCAGCTGCAGGAGTCCACCACAATCACATCATCGGAGAGCAAAGCAGACTCAATGCAGGCAGCGATATCAATCTCTTCGTTGTAGGTCAGGATAAAGATTGAAAACATAGGTAGTGCAGGCTCAGCGTCCAGATCGGACACGGGTAGAGGCTATCCTATTCAACCCAAAAGAGTGCTCCTATGTGAACCCACGGGAAGAGCCAAGGCAGAAATCTTAGGCAGGGGTTTAACCCAGTGAAGGGACCATGAAACACGCAGGCGATCCCAAAAGCTACGCCTGAGTCAGGTAAGCCTGAATTGCCTCGATGTACAGGGGATATTCCGTTAAAGCAAACTGAATTGCTTGGTGAACCAGCACTTGCTCAATACTCTCTAGAAATTCCTGCTCATCAGAACTGCCATAGCGCTGCAGTAAGCCCAGGTTACGCAGCATACCCTGAAGCTTTCGCAGGATAGTTTCTTGATCTAAGCGAGTCATTGCTTGAGCTGTTGCAGCATCTGGGTCATGTACCGTTTCTGAAGCTGCCGCAGCTTGGCAGTATCGGCGTAGACCTTGGCCGCCTTCACTTGAAAACAGTGAAACAATCCCGGAACCTCTTCATAGAGAGGAATGCCTTCGGTGGCTACGGCAAACCCCAGCAGGGGCGAACAGCGATCTAGGTTCACCAGATCGACCCGTTCGCTTTGTATGCTCAGTGTTTCGGCTAGGGGAACGGCCAGAGACAACAGGCTCCAGGCATCTAAATTGGGATTGCTCAAGCGCACGCCCAAATCCCAATCGCTGCCCTCGGTGGCGGTGCCTTTAGCGCGGGAGCCAAAGAGCACCAGTAGGCGCACCTGGGGCAGCGAAGCCGACAAATCAACCGAGGGCAGGGATAGCTCCACGCAAGTTTTCTACTCCTCTTCGGAACTGGCGGCTTCAGAGAGCGCTTCCTCGCTGATGCCACCTTCTCCCTCAACATCAATCGTGATGTCTTCGGTTTCACCCTCTTGCAAGGACTGGGGTACCAGGGCGACGGCTGCGATCGCATCCTCCCCATCCAGCTTCTGTAGCCGCACACCTGTAGCCTGCCGCGACTGCACCGAGATATCATTCACCCGCTGGCGAATAATAATGCCGCGATTGGTGACAATCATCAGCTCGTCACCGTCGTGGGTAACCAGCAGCGCCACCAAAGCATCGTCCCGCTTGCGGAACTTGATGGCCTGTAGACCCATGCCGGCTCGATTTTGCAGCCGGAACTTGGAAACCGGCACCCGCTTGCCCAAACCGGCAGCGGTAATTACCAGTACCCAAGGGCCTTCACCGTTGGCAGCCTCAGAATCTTCCGACTCATCCTCGCTCTCGGCGGCAGCCTGCACCGCTTCCACTACCTGGCTGGGCAAGATGTCCATGCTGATCAGGTCGTCGCCTTCGCGCAGGTTCATCGCCTTCACCCCACGGGTGGGACGACCCAGAGGCCGCAGCTGATCATCGTCGGCCTTGAAGTGGATGGTCATGCCGCCATGGGAGCCGATCAGAATGCTGTCGGTGGTGCGAGCCAGCCGCACCCAGCGCAGACAGTCTCCATCCTCTAGCGAAATGGCGATCAGACCATTAGCCCGGATGTTGCTGAAGGCAGATAGCGCCGTTTTCTTGACGTAGCCGCCCTTGGTTAGCATCACCAGGTACTCGTCATCGGTAAACTCCCGCACTCCCAGCACCGAGGTAATGCCTTCTTCCATAGGAATCGGCAGCATCTGCACAATCGGGGCTCCCCGTGCTGCGCGCGACCCTTCTGGGATCTGGTAGGCCCGCAGTGAGTAGGCCACCCCGCGATCGCTAAAGAACAGTATGTGATCGTGGGTGTAGCAGGTGATGAAGTGCTGCACACCGTCATCTTCCTTCATCTTGGTGCCCGCCTTACCGCGCGTGGCCCGGCTCTGCGCCTCGAAGGTGGCGACCGGCATGCGCTTGATGTAGCCCTGCTCGGTCACCAGAATCACGACCTGCTCGTTGGCAATCAGCGAAATGTCGGTAAGTTCGCCATCATCAACCTCGATGATGGTGCGGCGCGGGTCGGCGTGCTTGTCGCGAATCTGCACCAGCTCGGCCACAATGATCTCGAGAATGCGCTCCCGGCGAGCCAGGATGTCGTTTAGGTCGGCAATCTTAGCCTGCAGTTCCTCGTGCTCTTGGTCGATCTTCTCAGCTTCTAGAGCCGTGAGACGGCGCAGCTGCATTTGCAGAATGGCATCGGCCTGGGTCTCAGACAACCCATAGTTATCCATCAGCTCCTGCTTGGCGGTGGGCGTGTCGGCAGCACCACGAATCAGGGCAATGACTGCATCGAGGTTGAGCAGAGCAATCAGGTAGCCCTGCAGGATGTGGTCGCGCTCTTCGGCCTTGCGCAGTTCGTACTGGGTACGGCGGGTAATCGTCTCCACCCGAAAGTCAACGAAGACCTCCAGCATTTGCTTGATGCCGAGGATCTGGGGCTCGCCGTTGACCAGGGCCAGCATGTTGACCCCAAAGTTATTTTGCAGTGGGGTCTGCTTGTAGAGGTTGTTGAGCACTACGCGGGGGTAGGCATCGCGCTTCAGCTCAATGACGATGCGCATGCCGTCGCGATCGCTCTCGTCGCGAATGTCAGAAATGCCCTCTAAGCGCCGCTCGTTCACCATCTCGGCGATGCGCTCGATCATCGCTGCCTTATTGGTCTGGTAGGGCAGCTCGGTGATGATAATGGCTTCGCGGTCGGGGCGGCCCCGCTGCTCAAGGGTTTCAATCGCAGCAACCCCGCGCATGGTAACAGAGCCACGCCCCGTAAGATAGGCCTCACGAATGCCGCTGCGGCCTAGGATTTGCCCGCCCGTGGGAAAGTCGGGGCCAGGAATAATCTCCATCAGCTCGGCGGAGGAGATTTCGGGGTTGCTAATTAGGGCAATGGTGCCGTCGATCAGCTCACCCAGGTTATGGGGTGGGATGTTGGTGGCCATGCCCACGGCAATGCCGGAAGAGCCATTGAGCAAGAGCTGGGGAATGCGTGACGGCAGCACCGTCGGCTCTTGCTGAGAACCATCGAAGTTGTCAGCAAAATCGACCGTCTCAGACTCAATATCCTGGAGCAGGGCGTCGCTGGAGAGCGATCGCAACCGACACTCCGTATATCGCATAGCTGCGGGCGGATCATTGTCAATAGAGCCAAAGTTGCCGTGACCATTGATCAACGGCGTTCTCATAGAGAAGTCCTGGGCCATTCGCACCAGGGCATCGTATACTGCGGTGTCGCCATGGGGGTGAAACTTACCCAGCACTTCCCCTACTACACGGGCGCATTTACGAAAGGGCCGATCAGCCGACAACCCGAGTTCGTGCATGGCGTAGAGGATGCGGCGGTGCACCGGCTTGAGGCCGTCCCTGGCATCTGGCAGCGCCCGACCTACGATTACGCTCATGGCGTATTCCAGGTAGGAGCGGGACATCTCGTTACGCAGATCCGTGGGGACAATGCGCTCTTCGGGGGTAGCCATACGCGAAAAAACTCCGAAATTGAGAATAACAAAGCGCTAAACCAACATCTACGCCAAAGCTGCGTCAGAAAATGTCGATTAGCGCCAATTTGTTTGCAAATTCTCCAGTCATACGTATAATATTCTACCACAATTTCCCCTGTTGAGCGGGGTACAGGCTGCTCCAGCAGGGTCTATCTCTCGTAACTCGATCTAGGAAGGATGCAGCAGCAGTCTGAGGCCGGGGTTACAGAAAACTTGCTAGACAGCTTGCTAGAGACAAGGTGAATTTGCGCCAGCTCCAGAATTCGTTCGCTTAAAGCTGAGCCTGACTTCAAATTGCCATCCTCAAAGAACGCTGCAAAACAGCCGAATAAATCAAGGCACAAAGACTAAAGGTACAGAGGCAAAAAGTAAATAAGCACTGCCTGTATTGGCAAAGACCGCGGCTTCGCCAGACATGCTTAACAAGCTGTTTTATTGCCCATCGTAAAGTAAAGATTTAAATTTAATTGAGGAGTAATAACGCCGCTTTACGAGGCCTTGCCTTAGGCTTAGATTAGCTTCTAAAAAAGAGGCGAATACCTGTCTCGTTTAATAGAAAAATTCTTTCAAACTCTAAAAAAATGACTTCTTCAAACAACGATCTTTACAACCTAAAGGTTCTTCCTGGAACCCGAGACCATCACGGCTTCTTTATTCAAGAAACTACCTACAAGCTAGCGGGCATGACTTCCTCAGGCTGGGCCCGTATCTGTTTGGATAGCGCTGCCTGCTACTATGTCAGCCCAGACAGCTTCTTAGAAATATCTGGTGGGAGTGAGGACTTCACTGGAGAATAATGTCTAACCTTCCAAAAGTTATGACAAATAAAAACGTTAATTACTCAGTTTATTTATCGAACTTTGCGGTCGAGCTTCGTCGTGAAGAAGGCGAATACTTTGGCAACGCTCGACTGATCTGTAGCCAAAATAGTTACGCGCAGATTCTTCAGTTTGCTGAAAATCTGGCCCATAGTAAAGCAATGCCCTTGCAAAACTACACCCAATTTGAACTCCGATACGAGTACTGAAACGGTGGGTTGACGTTTGCTTAAAAAGCAAGTTCGGCAGGTTAAGGGTAATCGAATAAGCTCCTCCATTCACTGGGTTTGAAAGGGGGAGCTTTATCATGCTGATTTCGGCTATTCTATAAGCACCCGAATGCGGTTTACTGCTGGCGGCTAAACGTCTGATCTTGGAGCAAGCGGCTGCCGTTCTGCCTGATTGTTAACGCTTGAGTATTACCCGTGCATCCTCATTTTATGGTCGCCGAGTTAGCGGTTCTCTACTCACCTCAGTTTCTGGAACATGACACGGGGCAGTACCATCCTGAAAATGCGGGACGGCTCAAAGCGGTAGTATCAGCCCTCAAGGCGGCTAGCTGGGCGGATCACCTGGACTGGCGGGAGCCAACCCCTCCTTCTCAGCGGGACGTTTTGCCCCTGGTTTTACAGCTGCACAACCCCAAATATATTGAGGCCCTGCAGCATTTGGTCGCCCAGGGCGGTGGTCACATCGATGGCGATACGCCTGTATCGGCTCGCAGCTATGAGGTGGCGCTGCTGGCGGTGAGTGCCTGGTTAGACGGCGTAGACTACGTGCTGAAAACGGGCAGCTCAGCCTTTGTGCTGGCCCGCCCACCGGGGCACCATGCCGAGCGAGATTACGGCATGGGGTTTTGCCTGTTTAGCAACTGTGCGATCGCAGCCCACTACGCCCTCAGCCAGCCCGGCATTCAGCGGGTGGCCATTCTCGATTGGGATGTTCACCACGGTAACGGCACCCAACATCTAGTGCAAAGCAACCCTAATATTGCCTTTTGCTCGCTGCACCAGTCGCCCTGCTACCCCGGCACCGGAGCCGTGAGCGAGCGAGGCATGCACAACAACGTGCTGAACGTGCCCATGCCGCCGGGCAGCGTTGGGGCAGACTACCTGGCCCGGTTTGAGGCGGAGGTTATGCCCTTTTTGCAGCAGTTTCAGCCCGACCTGCTGATCGTTAGCGCCGGATACGATGCTAACCAGGCCGATCCTCTGGCCAACATTTCCCTGCAGCCGCGAGACTATGGGCTGTTTACCCAGTACTGCCTGAAGCTGACGTCCAAAATTCTGTTTGGCCTGGAGGGGGGCTACGACTATGCGGCTCTGAGCCAGTCGGTGCTGGCGACCCTGGAAGCCCGGTTGATGGCTTAGGGACTTCAGCAGGGATCTAGCCCAGGGGAACCGAAACCCGCTAGACAGCTTAAGAATTTTGCTTTTTGTGGCATTCCCCAAGGCCAACGGCCAGAATTGAGCCAGCAATGCTCTTTCTGAGGCAGTTCCTATGGTCGATGATGGCGTGGTTCAGAACCTGCAGGGCGTTCTAAACGCCTATATGCAACAGTTTGCCCCAGATTTAAGCGAAGGCGATCTGCCCAGCACAATTGAGGCCATTGTTCCCCTGGTCGTCAATGGCGGGGTGACCAAACCCGAGGTGCTAGCGCTGGTGCAGCGGGTGGCTTCACTGTTTGACCGCAGGCTGGGTCTTTCACAGGAAATTAAGCCAGAGTACTTGAGGCTGGCCCGAGAACTTTTTCTGTGTATGACTCAAAAGCCGCTGGAGGAGGCCGTTCAAGAAACTATCGTCGCCTATATCAAAGCATACGAACCGACCTTGGAATCGGTAGGCGAGGGTCTGATTGAGTCGACCCTTGCCGCTATTGTGAACGGGCAGGTTGAGTTTGATTGGGACATTGAGCTAAACCTGGAGGACAAAAACCTGCTAATTAAGCAAGTTGCCTTCAAGCTCAACGTGATGCAGGCCGACCCAATGCCCTCTAAAACCGCCCAGGAACTTGCAGCCCAAATTCAGGGCGAAGTTGCGCGTTTCCGCAAGGAGCAGGCAGCGGCACTGGGCCAGGCAGATCTTACTGGCGGGCTTGTGGGATCAGACGCCCTGGAAATTTCTAGCGTCTGGACCCGGCCCAATCCCGAGGGTTGAACCTGTATAAGGCTGGCACCTATAGCTGGTAAAAAGGAACAATCCTTAGAGCAGGGAATCACAGAGCTTTGTAAATCTTTGTAATGCCAGGGAACTTTTCCTGGCTTTGGCCCTTGTTGCAAGTAATTTTCGTGAAACAGTCGTTTATTGCCCCTGCCCCGTGAATACTACAGGCGGAACCGGGGTAATGCTATGTCTGAAGAAAAGGGGTCGATAACAGAGGGCAATCTGGGGTGGGGATTAGAGCCGCTAACACAGCTAGCAGTTCAAATAAACCGTTCTGGTAGTCTCCGTACGGCTCTAGAGGCTGCGGTGAATGTGGCCAGGGATCTGTTGGCCTGCGATCGCACCCTCGTCTACCGATTTCTACAGGACGGCGAGGGAACCGTTTTGTCGGAGTCGGTCGATCCGGCCTTTAAGTCTATTCAAGGGCAGGTACTCTACGATGCCCATCTGCAGCTGCAATGGCACAGGGTTTACCAACAGGGGCACACCACTCAAATTGAAGACACGGCAACCAGTCACCTGGCGGCTTGCCACCTTGAGCTTCTAGCTCGTTTGCAGGTACGGGCCAATCTGGTCGTGCCGATTCTGGTTTGGCCGGTTGGGGGCAGCCCCGCCGCCAATGGGGCTGGCGAGCTTATGCCCCAGCTATGGGGGCTGCTGATCGCCCATCACTGCCGGGGGCCGCGCCAGTGGCAGCCCCTAGCGGTGGAGACGCTAAAGCACATCGCAGCGCAGTTAGGCGGAGTCGCTGCCCGTTTCGAGGCGGTGCCGCACGCTACCCCGCCGTCGCCCCTCCCAGCCCAACCTTTGCCGCATCAGGAAGCGCTGAGCCCCGAGGCCCGCGCATGCGCCCGCCAGGAAACTCTGCTTCAGGTAACGGCAAACGCCTTTCCGCTGGCATTTTTCGTTGTGGACAACTGCACCGACGAGATTTTGTACTTCAACCATCACTTTTGTGAAATTTGGCACCTGGAGGCGCTAGAAGCCGATATGCGCCAGGGCGCGCTCAAAGCTAAAGACGTCGTCTCAGCCTGCCTGCCGCTGATTGCTGATTTGGCTGCCTTTACCAGGGGCTGCCTACCGCTGCAGGATGAACGCCACTGCGGCACAATTGAGGACGAACTGGCCTTCACTGATGGCCGCACCATTCGCCGCTTTGCCAGCCAATTTCGCGATCGCAACAGTGGCGACTTCTGGCGGCTGTATATCTTTGAGGACATTAGCGATCGCAAACGCCTAGAGCAGGCGCTGCACGCCTCCCAAGCCCGGTTTTCTGGCATTTTAGAAATTGCCAGTGATGCCATCATCTCGGTAGATGCTAGGCAGCGCATCACCTTGTTCAATCAGGGAGCCGAGAAGATTTTTGGCTATTGCGCTACCGAAGTTCTGGGAGCACCCCTGAGTCTGCTGCTGCCAAAGCGCTTTGCTGCCCTTCACCAGCATTGCGTTGACCAGTTTGCAACCACCCTTGGCCAAGCCAGGAAAATGGGCGAGCGGGGCCAGGTGCAGGGCCGTCGTAAAGATGGAACGGAGTTTCCGGCAGAAGCCTCTATTTCAAAACTAGAGATCAATGGCGAGCCCCTCTTCACCGCGATTTTAAGAGACGTCAGCTATAGCAAGCAGGTTGAGGCTGATCTGGCGGCTCAGCAGGCTTTTTTGCGCCAAATCATTGATACGGTACCTAGCTGCATCTTTGTCAAAGACCGTGAGGGTAGGCTGCTGGTGGTAAACCAGGCCAGCGCTGCCATTCACAACTCTACAGTTGAGGCGATGTTGGGCAAACGCGAGCCCGACTTTAACCCCAACTTTGAAGCTAACCAGCTGAATCAGTTTTTGGCCATCAACCAAAGGGTAATGGCCACTTGCCAGCCCGACCAGCAGATCCAACACATCATCAACTCAGCCGGAGAACCGCGCTGGTATCAGACGATAGTGAGCCCCCTCTTAGACAGCCTGGATCAGGTCCAGGGCATTGTGGGCAACGCCATTGATATTACAGAGCTAAAGCAGGCAGAAGCGGCATTGGAAGACAAATCTCGGCGGCTGGCAGCCTTAATTGCCATTCAGCAGGAGATTGCCACCCGCAACGCGGATCTAAACGAGGTCATGACGCTGATCGTAAACCGCGCCCAGGCCTTGACTGCTGCCGATGGAGCTGCCATTGCAACCCTTGAAGCGGAGGATCTGGTTTACCAGGCAGCCAGCGGCGTCGGGATAGCTTTGGTGGGGTCGCGGCTGAAGCTGGCTGGCAGCTTGTCTGGGGTCTGCCTTGATACGGGCGAAATTTTGAGCTGTGATGATGTGGAGAAAGACTCTCGCGTAGATCTGGCATTTTGCCAGCGGGTGGGGCTGCGCTCAATGGTAATCGTGCCCTTACTGCACCAGGGGGAGCGCATCGGAGTCTTACAGGTCTGCTCCTCTCAAACCTCAGTCTTTACCGCTCAAGACGTTCAGACCCTACATCTGACCGCTGGATTTTTGGCTGCCACCTTGCGGCTAGCCTCAGAATTTGAAGCCAAGAACCGCCTATTGGCTGCCCTACAAGACAACGAAACCCGCTACCGCTCGGTGGTAAATGCGCTAACCGAAGGCATCGTTTTGCAGCAGGCAGATGGCCAGATTATGGCGTGTAACGCCAGCGCAGAGGAGATTTTGGGCATGACTGCTGAGCAAATGGTAGGACGAACCTCAGTTGATCCTCATTGGCGAGCCATTCGCGAGGATGGCACCCCGTTTCCGGGCGAAGAGCATCCGGCAATGATCACCCTCCGCACCGGGGAACCCCAGTTTAGAGTCGTCATGGGGGTACATAAGCCAGACGGCCTCACCTGGATCTCAGTTAACTCCCAACCCCTGTTTCACGTTGATCAGCCCAGGCCCTATGCCGTGGTAACCTCTTTTGCCGATGTCACTGCCCTCAAGCGCAATGAGCTGATCCTGCGCCAGCAGGCGGAGCGGGAGCAGATGAGCCATGCGATCGCACAGAGCATCCGCCAGTCCCTCGACCTCGATCAGGTGCTGAGCACAACGGTTAATGAGGTGCGCCATTTCCTCAAGACTGACCGAGTGGTGATCTACCGCTTCAACCCCGACTGGAGCGGAGTGGTCGTGACCGAGTCAGTGGCAACGGGGTGGCTGGCGATTCTCAACGCGTCGATTACAGGCACTTACTTTGCTGAAGGACAAAATCAGGTGTACACGACTCAGCAGGTCTGGATGTCAGCGGATATAGACACCGCTGAATTGACCCCTTGCCATCGGGAGCTGTTAGAGCGGTTTCAGGTGCGGGCCAAGCTGGTAGTGCCAATTTGGCAAGACTCCAAACTCTGGGGGCTGCTAATTGCCCACCACTGCCAAGGGCCGCGCCAATGGCAACCTCTGGAAACTGAGCTGTTGGTACAGCTGACGACTCAGGTTGCGATCGCAATTCAGCAGTCGGAGCTGTACCAGCGGCTGCAAGCGGCTAACCGGGAACTCGATCAGCTCTCGAGCACCGACGCTCTGACCCAAATAGCCAATCGCCGCCGCTTTGATGCCTATCTTGAGCAGAGATGCCAGCGGCTGCAGCCAGCTTCAACGCTCACTCTTATTTTGTGTGATATTGACTATTTCAAACCTTACAACGACACCTACGGTCATTTAGCAGGAGATGACTGCCTGGCTCAAGTGGCCCAAGCGATTCAAGCCGCTGTCGGGCGACCGGACGATCTGGTAGCCCGCTATGGGGGCGAAGAATTTGCCATTGTCTTGCCCAATACCAGTCGTGCTGGCGCAGTCCACATTGTTAACCAAATTCGCCGTGCCATAAAAAACCTACAGCTGCCCCATGCCGGATCTCAGGCCAGCGGTTATGTAACGTTGAGCTTTGGAGTAGCAATGTTCACCAGGGGCCAGTCTCCGGCCAGCACCGTTCCCACAACCCCTCAAGCTTTAATTAACTGTGCCGATCAGGCCCTTTACCAGGCTAAGACTCAGGGCCGCAATCGCTACTGCATCAAGAGCAACGCTGAGTTGAGCTAAGCGATTTGACTCTCCCCACCCTCAGGGCTAGGCAGCCTCATATCAATTGGACGGAAGACTGCTTGTTATGGAAGGCCTTAATCATGCCATCGGTATAGGGCTGCACCAAAACCTTTTGCTGGGCATTTAGGCAGTTCAAAACCTCGTCGATTAAAAACGCATTTGCCTGTGCCGTCATTTCCCAAGGAACGCCTACGCTCTCCAGCACCATAATGCACAGAGCAACCAGTTCCTGTTCAACAACCCTCAAACTTCCCTGAAGCATAGATAGCCATAGGTAGGCTTGAAACATGCTAAAGTCTCGCAAGCAGGAATGCTTAATTTCCGGATCGCTCAGTCTGCCTCTGCGGCTGTAGTGGCTTGGAAAGGCGTTGCACAATCGTTTGTAAACTGCGATTGAGTTTCTTGGTACCAGCGGCAGCATGAATTCAACCAGAGTAAAGGTTGGAGAGTCTGGAGCATGTTTCGCGGCGGCTGCACAAATTCGCTGCCAGGGCAACGCAACTTGCTCTTCAACAAAATTGAAGTAGGGCTTGATTAAAACTTGCTCTGCAGGCGTTAACTGTTCTAGCAACAAAGCGTTGCTGAAGTTTATCTGCGTTGTAATAAAGCCTAAGGTTCGCCAGTCCTTAGATATCATGTGCTGCTCCTGGAACTCCAACAGCAGGGGCTCTAGAGTATCAGCTAACTTGTCAATTTTAGGAATTCCCCAGGCCGCCAAAGAAGAATCTCCAAAGGTTGCTAAAAGCTCTGCTTTTGAGGGTACTTCGGTTGAAGGTGAGTTTTTATAAACCTCAAGCAGCTTAAGATAAATACGGCTAGCAAATTGCGATAAGCGTACAGCCTCCATAAAATCTAGGATTGAGGGAAGATGCTCGTATAAGTTTTTTGTTCTAACTGCTGCAAGTTTGCAGTTTTGCTCAACCAATTTTTTATTTAATTTTCCAACTGTCTGAGCCCTGCCGTCTGGTGAAGAGGCTTCGCGCAAATCACTCCGCATTGAGGGATCATTACCCAACGACGAGATAGAGAGGTTAGGGAGATAGCGATCAGCCCAAATATCAACTAAGCGTTCAACAGTTGGAACTTGAGATAGCTGAGAACTGACTAGCATAATTACTGTTTACCTTGTTTAGTTAAATTTAATTAGCTCTAAAATTAATTAGAGATGACAGCAGTTCCTACTCACACCATTTACGTACAACAATTGCCGCAAACTTTGCGGCAATTTCATTAGCAAGTCTGCTCAGAATTTAGCTTAAGCAGAGCAGCACTGTCTTAGGTTTTTAATTGAAGCTATACCCCTCAATACAGAGTTCACGATAAGAATCCGGAAGGACTGGAAACTCTTTTATTGTGTTGAATTCATGAAGAACTCAGGCATATTAGCGGTTAAGCTGAGCGGTAAAGATTGCGATCGCATCTATGCCACTTCCCCCAGGAATTAACCCTAGGAAAATGTAGCCTATCAATCATTATTAAAGGGTTAAATCTATAGCTATAAAGCTGAGGCCAAAGGGTTGCTTTAATCGCGCAATGGCATCTCGATCAGCTCTCCGCTGGGCGTCAGCAGTTTTGCATAGGTAATTGGGGCATAACCGGGAAAGCCCAAATAAACCTGATGCGCCTGCTCAACATGATAGATATAGATAATCAAACCACTGCCCGTGATCTGATCTGGAGGGCCAAAGGCTTGCTCCGCCGCGCTGGGAGTCAAACTACGGGTAAGTTCTGGAAGCATAGCCTCTAAGGCCGGCAGCTCTGGCTCTAGGGTTGAAGCGGGTTTGCCAGCAGTTAATAGAACCAGGGCAGACAGGGATAGGATGAGGCGACGCATGAGATTCTTCTAGGGAGAATTCAGGTTGATTAGGGGAGCAAGACTTTTGTAAATCTTCAAGCAGTTTCTCAATTTTGAAGCGAGATTTGGAGCTTATGCTTCGACATTAAAGCGGTGGACGCTCGATTTCTTAGCTTGCGTGAGACACTAACAGAAAAGGTAGGCTAGTTCAACCGTATTTACAAAAATGTAGGTGCGATCGCAACCCCCCAGGCAACCTCTATTCAAGCAGAAGCACCGGCAACCGCTTAGGCTTCAGCTAACAAGATGATGGCAACATAATCACTGATAGGTTTGAGGTAAATCTCCGACCCCTCCGGATTGAACAGGTCAGCTAGCACGGGGCGCTTAGCCAGCAATAGGAAAATGGGCAAAGGGTATGTCCTTTGCCCATTTCTGGTAATTCTTTTGATGGGCACGCTGACTTTGCCCATCCTACGCCTGGATTACGCTTGGGCCTTATACCCGCGCTAAAGTAACCTGTTCAGGCTGATCCTGGTACTTGCCGCGACGGGTCTCGTAGCTAACCTGGCACTGCTCGCCCTCGAAGAAAATGAGCTGCACGACGCCTTCGTTGGCGTACATGCGGCAGTCGGCGCTAGAGGAGTTGGAGAATTCCAGCGTGAGGTGACCGCGCCAGCCAGCCTCTGCGGGGGTAAGGTTGGCGATGATGCCGCAGCGAGCGTAGGTGGACTTGCCAATGCAGATGACGCTGATATTGTCGGGCACCGAGATCTTCTCTAGGGCAACTCCAAGACCGTAGGAATGGGCTGGGAGAATAAAGTAGCTGCCGTTTTCGTCGGTGCGAAGGGCGGTCGGCTCCAGGTTTTCGGGGTTGAAGTTTTTGGGGTCAACCACGGTGCCGGGGACGTGGCGGAAAATGCGAAACTCCGAAGGCGACAGGCGAATGTCGTAGCCGTAGGAAGAGAGGCCGTAGCTAATGACCGGGCGCTTTACCCCCAGGCTCTCCAGGTCGATATGGCGCACCAGCTTGGGCTCAAAGGGCTCGATCATGCCCTCTT
>JACVRP010000341.1 GCA_014534385.1 Cyanobacteria bacterium Co-bin13 | reverse complement strand
TTTGGCCTGCTGGACAAAGAGATTGAACTGACTCACCTGGCCACTAAAGCCTACGATGTCGGCTTTGTGCAGAGTAAATACTGCGTGGCGAAACGTAGCTAGCTTTTCTGGCAAGAGCAGTTTAGTTTCTGGGCTAAGGAGGAGGGGTGCGATCGCATCTCTCCTCCTTAGCCCACGGTCCAACAGTCTAGCCGTCAAGCCACCTGCTCAGTGTCCATGATGGCGGTCTCTTCCGTCGCGCCTAGGGTTGTCAAGAACTCCAGTGCCTTAGCCAGATAGCCTGCACAATGCCGGGGCGGCAGCCTGTAAAAAGACCGCCAGGCAAACGCCTTATCAGCCTCATAGGTATTAGCCCGATCAGGTCGATGATCCAGCCACGCAATCCGCACTGCGTGCCCCACCAGTACATCTAGAGTAATGTAGTCCTCAAAGTACAGGTCAGGGTTGACCCTGAAGATTTCGCCCAACTCCTGCAATGCCTCAACGTTGACGTGGCGATACTCCGAGGCCTGAATTTTATTCAGCAGATGGTCAATTCGGCGGGCAAAGTTCTGCTCTCCTGGCGTCATTTCTGACAAGATCAGGCGGCTGTCTAAGCGATTGCGCCGCTCAAACTTGTTGCCAATAACCACCCCTTTACAGTGCTTTAGCAGCTCCCAAATCTGCGAGTAAAATCCCTCTGGCAAGCGGTTAATCTCGCCATCGATTTGCCGCTTACGCAACCAGTCACCGTTAGCCAGCTCCCCTTCTACCTCCTCAGGAATCACCTGCCAGTTAACCGAGGCTTTAGGCTTAATATGAAGCGACTCTCGCTGGAAAACAGTTTGATTGAGGCCGCTGTAGCCAGCCAAACCCTGACGCAGGCGGTGTTTAATTTCAAAAGGGCTCAACGACATCAGGTGCTCGTAGGCTTCATCCTGGGTCAGATCCTTTTCCCGCGCCAGTTCGCTGGTCAGCAGCAGAATCAGATACCCCACCCGCAGCGTCATCAGGCCGTCAAATAGGCGAGGTTCAGTTTTAATCAATACGCTCAGGTACACCAAAATTTCCTGAGTCAGCACCGAGTCTCGCTCATCTTCGCCGCAAAACGCCTTGATCTTCTCCACAATTTCGTGGTGAGACATCGGCTCTGTCATCAGAGAAGCATCGCTGTAGGCTTTACCCACCGAAATCTGCTTCTGCCGCACTAAGATTTCCGTCACCGCGTCGGATAGCGAAATGTCGGCTTTATTCAGCAGGCCCGAAGCTCGACGCAGAATCGACCAGCACTCGGTTCTGCCTGCCTTGGCATAGATTTCATCCAGCAGCACTTCCACGGTAACCAGGTAAGCAGGGCCGCCAATGCCTGTATCAAACGTCAGCCCTTTGAGGCGTTTTAGGGTGCTCAGTAGCTCGATCTGCTCATAGAGGTTGTCAGACTGCTTTAGGGCAGCTAAAAGCCGACTCAGATCCGTTTCCCGCTCTAGGTCAAACTCTTCCAGAACGCTCAAGGGGCCAGTGTGGTCTGAGTTAAAGGCCAAATAGCTGGTAGCTAGAGGCGCATAGCCTACGGTTGCAGTGCCTAGCTGGTAGTGATTAGCATTGTCGATCCGCTCAATCCCAGAGGTCATCATGAGCTGAGACAGCGGGCTAACCTTTACCGGCACATGGTCACAGTGGCCCGACCTCAGTTCCTGAATCAGCGCCAGCAGGGGCGACTCATGGATAGGTCTATGCCCCAGCTGAAACATTGCGTGGGTCAGCATCAGCGTTAGGGTGGGCCGACCGGGCTCACGCCAGTGGTCGTGGATATAGGCAATCTCGCTGCGGATCTGAGATACCAGGAAGTGGTAGTCCAGCGTCAGGTAAAACTGCTGCTGATCTAGAAATGAGGGAAGAAAGACTGCGCCGTTGCCCTGGATGCGGAAAATTCGGGAAGTCGTCAGGCTTCTTAAGCGCCGAGTAGGGCGACCGCTCAACCCTAGCTTGCTGTTGCGGCCAATTTCGGCATAAATAGCAGACAGTTCACCGGCAGGAAAAACCTGAACCGGCGCTAGCTCATCTAAAACCTGAGTAGAAATGCCGTAGGTTTCTAGCTCTGACTGAAGCGCCCGATCTTCAGACAGCAGGGCAATCTGCACAATCGGTAGGCGAGGCTCTCGAACGGTCACGTGGCGGCCCAGGGGATCAATGTCGCCGGGCTGCAGGAGGCCATCTCGCAAAAACTGCCCCAAAAAGTAAAGGCTCTGCGCCCATACCAGGGGGACGTTGTCGTTGGGCAGCCGAGTTTGACTGCCAGGGCTGAGCCGCTCCGCCTCTATAGCCTCTGCAGGCACGTAGTATAGCTCGGGCAGCAGGCCAACCCCATCCCGGTCCACCATAAGAGCCGTGAGCCGCTCCTGGTAAAACTCGATCTGCTGAGGGTTATTGCGAAACAGGCTGTCGAGCCACAGGTAGGTAAAAAAGAGCGGCCATTCACATTCGATGTGCTCAAACTGCTGCAGTTCCTCCCGCTCGTAGTGCAGCCGAGTGACATCTTCGATAACGGCTTGATGCCCATCCCGTAAAAATCGCTTGCAGCCGTACTGGCCCTGGAGCTTATCGATAATCTTCAGACGAGTGCGCTCACTCAGCTCTGGCGAATCTACGGCAAAAGCCGGAAACCCAATCACGCTGAGCAGGGCCGAGTCTACTTCCTTAGAGCCCGACTCCCTAGGCAGCAGCGACTCTAGCGTAATGCGGGTGCGGGCGATCTCATCGGGTAAAACATGAATTACGGATGACTGACCACCCCGAATGCCAAACAGGTTAAGGCCCTGCATAGCTTCTAGGGCCGCTTTGGCCATCCCTACAGAGCTGGCGTTGAGTTCGGGTTTGCCGTGGTTGAGCTTGTTGCCCCGCTCCCAAATGCCGTAGTCTGGCGTTCTGTAGGCCCGACCAATGTAGTAGACCAGGTTTTGAACGAAGTTGACCTCATCTTGGGTGAAGACGATTTGCAGACCAGAGGCTGTCATCTGGGCCAGCATTAGCAGGTAGAGCGAGGTGGCGTCGAGCTGGAGATGGCCCCAGCCATCGTCGGCGACAACGGTGCTGCCGGTCGTCGTATCGTACTTGGCGTGAAGAGCTTCTAGGGGATTTTGATTTTCCTTGAACCGCTCTACCTTGTGGGCCTGCTGCATCATGGCAAACAGCAGACCCCGCATGAGCTTGACAACGCTTTGCTCTAGTTCGTAAGTGCGGCCTGAATCCTCGTCAATCTTGCGATGGGCCAGGGCTAGCCCCCACACTGCCAAAATGCTGTAGACGTTGTCGCGCACCCAGGCGTCGGTGTAGTTGCCGTGGACATTGACCGCCGTGCTGGCTGGCAGCAGCCCTGTTACGGGGTTTTGCCGAGACAGAATAACGGAATGAACTTGCTGGTAGTAGTCGTCGAGCTGTTGCCGGAGAGACGTTAAAGCCATAGCGCGTAAACGAGAGGCAGGTAAGCGGCTTTAGGATGAATCTTAAAAAAGTCTTAAACGGTTCTGCGATTATAGAGCTTTAGCAAGCCATTTCTTCAGTAAGCAGACAGGCGCAAAACAGTTCTCAACCCAACTTGATAGGCTGACTTATTGCTTAAAGTGTTCCCGACTACGAGTATGGAAGCGACGAGCGCGGCTGTCACTGTCCTAAATTTGACCTTAACCCTACACTAAGGGACAGGCGTAGCTCGTAAAGGCTCAAGCGAAACAGTTCAGGGACAAGTCAGTTTGTCTGACAGTCCTCTAGCTGAACCAGGATCAGCAGCATCTCGTCGATTATTTGACGCAGCGCTCCGGCTCTCTGGTTAGCGTTGTTAATCAATATACTCACGACTAGAGGCTGGTAGCTAGGCGGAGTCAGGTATCCAGAAAGCGATACATTGCCGCTGACCGCGCCTGTTTTGCCGTAAAGATTGCCTTCTAGGGGAGTATTTGGCAGCCGGTTGCGGAGCGTGCCGCTGACCCCGGCTACCGCCAGAGAATCACGGTAGATTGCTGCCTCGGGGTGGTGAGCCATGATCTGCAGAAGGTTGACTAGGGCTGCTGGAGTGGCCAGGTTGTGGCGAGATAGGCCTGAACCATCTGCGATCGCAAAGCTACTTGAGTCCATACCCAGGCGAGTCAGCACGGCGGTGACGGCTGCCAATCCGGCCTCCGTTGCCTGGTCAGGGCGCTGGGAAGAAAAGGCAATTCCCAGCGTTTTCAGCAGGGACTCGGCATAGAGATTGGTGCTTTTGCGATTGGTCGGCACCAGCAGCTCTGCCAGCGGCGGCGACTGGTGAAAGGCAAGTTCCCTAGCGGGTGCGGCCATCGGCTCCAGGGTGACGGCCGTTTGCCCCACCGCAATGCCTTGTTCCTCTAGGGCCAGCCGGAAGCGGTCAATGAAGTGGGCCGCCGGATTGGGAATGGCAATCGCTGCGGTCTCAGCCTCTGAACCGGCCCGGAGCTGCCCGCTGACATACAAAATTGGCTGACCCAAATCTCGCCCTACACTGACGAATTCGGCTGCGTCTGAAGCGACGGTGCGAGACTGGTTGACGATTTGCCAGGCGTTC
>JACVRP010000550.1 GCA_014534385.1 Cyanobacteria bacterium Co-bin13 | reverse complement strand
GTGGGGGTTTCCCCGGCATGGGTGGGGGCGGCGGCCGCCCCGGTATGGGCGGTGGTTTTCCGGGCATGCCCGGTGGCCCTCAGCCAGGCTTCCGCAACCCCGGCGGTCAGGGCAAAAAGCAGAAAAAGCAGAAGAAGAAAAAGGGATTTGGCCAGCTATAAGCCAACTGTAGGATGGGCAAAGGGCGACAGCCCGTGCCCATCTTTTCGAGGTCTATGCTGGGGTGGGCACCGTAGAGAACAGCAACGACCCCATAGGATGGGCAAAGAGCGACAGCCCGTGCCCATCCCTAAAGGTCTGTGCTGTGATGGGCACGCTTTGCTTTGCCCATCCTACGAGATCCCTGCCCTATCCTGGCGTTACCAGCACCATTAGCGATCGCTTATCTAAAGACTGCACCTTACCGGCATCGCCTAGATCAGTAATCACGCGGTCTAGCAACTCTGCGGCGCGGTCGCGGTGCTGGTGCTCTCGACCCCGCAGGTTAATCATGAACTTTACCGAGTCACCCTTGTCTAGCCACTGAACCGCTCGATCGATCCGCAGCTTGTAATCGGATTCCCCAACGTTAGGACGCAGCTTGACTTCCTTGACCGTGGGCTTAGAACTCTGGCGCTGACGCTTATTCTGTTGATACTGGAATTTGCCGTAGTCCAAAATCTTGGCAACCGGAACATCCTTGCCTTCAGAGACCACGACCAGGTCAAGCCCGACGTCTTCAGCAATATGTAGAGCCTCGCGCGTGTTGATCAGACCGCGATTTTGGTTTTCGTGGTCAATTAACAACACTTGAGGAACCTTTATTTGTCGGTTGAGCAGATGTTGCTTGGCTATGGTTTTTTCCTCTTGAACTCAACAGGTCGTAGGGAGATATTGCTAAATTAACTCAGCAAATGGCTATCCTCCAGTACAAGGCGGGGTTAATCTGCCTTTGGAAGAACTACCTCAAATTTTATTATTACCCCGCCGACCTCAACAAAGGTCTACCCCGAGATAATTCCTTTAAAAGGCTTAAATAGAGAAGTGCCCCCTGAGCTGTGATCCCATGCCGAGTCAGTATTTCGCGACGGTTGCCCGTGGCCTCGAAACCCTTGCTGCACAAGAGTTGGAGGCGTTGGGCGCAGAGGCCATAGAACCGGGGTTTTGTGGGGTGAGCTTTAGCGGCGATCGCACCCTGCTGTACCGGGTAAATCTTTGGGCCAGACTGCCTTTCCGGGTTTTGATGAAGTTGAATGAATTTTCGTGTCAGACGGCGGAGGATCTCTATCAGGGTATCCAAACAATCGACTGGCAGCCCTACCTGACCCCAGCCCATACCCTGGCTGTTACAGCCACCGGCAAGAGCCGCCAGCTCAACCACACCCACTTCACGGCCCTGCAGGTCAAAAATGCGATCGTCGATCAGCAGCAGGCCGCTTTTGGCGAACGCTCCAGCGTTGATACCGAGCAGCCCGACGTGCGGATCAACGTCCACCTGGAGCAGGATCGCTGCACCGTCAGCCTGGACAGCTCTGGCAGTAGCCTACACCGTCGGGGCTATCGCCCTGCGGTCGGCGCAGCGCCGCTGAAAGAATCTCTGGCGGCGGCTCTGATTGAGCTAACGGGTTGGCAGCCAGAGATGCCCTTTTTCGACCCGCTCTGCGGCTCTGGCACCTTGCCCCTAGAGGCTAGCCTGAAGGCCCTGAACATTGCCCCCGGCCTGTTCCGGGAGCAGTTTGGCTTTGAGACCTGGCCTGACTTTGACGACGACCTGTGGGACAACATGCTGCAGGAAGCTGAGGAGAGCCAACGGGAAGATTTGGAGGCGGTGATTGTGGGGTGCGATCGCAACCCGGAAGTCATTCGCCAAGCCCGCGCCAATGCTCTCAACTGTGGAGTCGGCCATTTGGTGAAGTTCTTTTCGGAAGAATTAGATTCGGTTGAAGCGCCAGCCGACCACGGCATTTTGCTGTGCAACCCACCCTATGGTGAACGGCTGGGACGAGACGAAAACCTGGGCCAGTTTTACAAGCTATTAGGCAATGTTTTGAAGCAGCGATTTAAAGGTTGGACGGCGTTTGTTTTGAGCGGCAATAAAGAATTGGCTAGCAGTATTGGTCTGAAGTCATCACAGCGCTTTCCGGTCAACAATGGCTCTCTGCCCTGCCAACTCATGAAGTATGAACTGTATTAACTAACTGGTGCCCGGGCTCTGCCTGGGTACCTACTCCAGCGGCTCTGCCGCCAGCTGGGGAGGCAGAGCCGCCGTGGGGCATTCCAATGCAGAGCATTGGAACGAGTTGGAACGAGTTGAAAATTGGGTTAGGGCTGCTCGGGTTTAGAGGTTGGGCATCGACTGTCAGGGTGGGCGTCAGCTAGTTTGCTACCGGAATTTGGATTGAGGCCAGCGCCGCTAGCAGGGTTTGATTTTGGGCCTCGGTGCCGACCGTAATCCGCAGCTTGTCGTCTAGGCCAGGCTGCTTGAAGTAGCGCACCAAAATACCCTC
>JACVRP010000295.1 GCA_014534385.1 Cyanobacteria bacterium Co-bin13 | reverse complement strand
TGCCGCTTGCGATCGCATGTCTTCCCTGGTTTCTGGCCTCTGGGTTAGTGCAGCAAAACATTGGAGTCAGCAAGCGCCTTCTCTGGTGGTTCGGACAAACCCTCATCCTGATTAGTGGCTTCGTGCTAACGCTCAACTTCCTGCCTCAGTTAGGCTTTATGTACCTGCTGCTGCCGCTGTTTCCACCCTTAATGGGAATTTTGGCTCTGGTTGCGGGTTCGCTAAATTGGGCATGGGTCTACGCAATCGGCTCCGCCTTGTTCTTCGGTTGGCTGTTGGCGGCAGGTTTCCCGCTATCCGCTTAATCCGTAGCCAGGTGGAACGTTGTACCGCGCTTGATGCCCCCTTCTACCCAGTTTCCCTATCTCGCAATTTCCCTATCTCAAGAGCACGTCAAATACTGAATTAAGCTACTGGATTAAGCAGTGTTGCCGTCTACCTCATCCGACCCTGTCTCCTACACCGCTCGAATCGTGGCGGCGAAACGGGCCCTTGAGCAATCCCACCCCAACCCTCTCTTTAAAGACCCTTATGCTGTCCTACTGGCTGGGGATGAGGTAACTAACCTGCTGGCCAAATGGCGTGAAGTAGCCAGGAGGCAGGATCGGCCCCTGAAAGATGTTATTGCAAAGCGCACCCGCTACATCGCTGTCCGCACTTGCTTCTTTGACGACCTCCTAGGCTCTGCCCTGCGTGAGCCAGGCCTCTCTCAGGTTGTCATTTTAGGGTCAGGCCTGGATACAAGGGCATTTCGATTCGACTGGCCGCTCCTTACCCGAGTGTACGAGGTAGATCACCCGGAAGTGCTGAACTATAAGGTGCGCGTCCTCCAGAACTCTGTTCCAGCCTGTCAGCACTTCCTGATTCCAGGCGATTTGGCTGATTTACAGGCCGAATGGGTCAAGGGTTTACTGGAGCAGGGCTTTCAGGCCCAATCTCCCACTGTTTGGCTGCTTGAGGGGTTGCTGATGTACCTGCCTGAGCCATCGGCCCATGCCCTCCTCAAGACCCTATCAGAGCTAAGTTCGGCTGGCAGCGTTTTGGGTCTGGACAGTGTTACAGGCGGATCTGTTGCGGCTGCTCAAAGCGCCAGAAAAAACGACAGAGGCCGGGTTGTGCGTCACTGGGAATTTGGCTGCGACGACCCCAAAGAACTGCTGGCAAGCTACGGCTGGAGCGCTGAGGTCAGCCAACCCCAGGAGGTCGGAAAGGCTCACGGCAGATACCCCCAGTCCATACCGATTGAGGCCGAAGTAGGCGGCCATCAAGATGAGCGGGGCGTCTGGCTGGTGCATGCCAGGAAGACACAAGCCTAATCTGGCCCCTACAAAATCAATGTGCTTAACAGTACCTGGATTGTGAGCGGGAGCAGGAAACCCGCTGGCCAGTACCGGGATATAGCGGTTTCTCAAAAGGCGTAATAGGCTAAGGGCAAAAGGCAATCAAATCTTAAAAAGCCATGTCTCCTCAGAAAATCGCAGTGGTCGCGCTTGGCTCTACCGGTGATTTAATGCCAATGTGCGCCCTTGCCCAAGGCTTAAGAACTGCAGGATATCTCCCCAAGCTGATCACCCATGTAGAATTCCAGGCTTTTGTGGAGGCCCATGGTTTTGAATTTGCCCCTTTAACCGGAGACTACCGTCAGTTCTTTAACTCCGATGAGGGTCAGCGTTTTCTCAGAGGCGAATTTTTGCCTTGGATGCCGGTGCCCCACTTTCAAAAAGAGTTACCCACCCAACTCAAAGAAGTTTTGGAGGCAGCCAGGGGCACAGATGCTATCGTCACTGGGCCATTGACGCTTTGGGTTTACCACATCGCTGAACGTCTCAAGCTGCCGATGGTTGTAGCCTCCTGTATCCCCATTGCTGAAACAGGCTTTTTCCCATTCCTTAACTTCAGTGAAATTCCAGACTCTGTTAACCCGATTCAATCGGCGTTGAATTGGGCCAGCTATCGAGCTATAGACTTACTGGGATGGGTCCGAGATGGAGAAATTCTCAACCGGTTTCGAGACTTAGACTGTCAGCTACCCCAGCTGTCCCCCCTGGGGCCTCGCTACCGTTCGCACCAGCCCAAAATTCTGCAGCATGTCCCTATTCTGCATCTCTACAGTGAAGCCGTCATTCCCCCTCCACCCGACTGGGACGAAGCTCCAGGCAAGGTTCATGTCACGGGTTACTGCTTTGTAGAACCCCTGGCTCCGTACCAGCCCACAGAGGAACTTAAGGGGTTTTTGACAGGCGGAGAACCCCCCGTAGCTATGGGCTTTGGGAGTATGGGCGTGGAAGACCCCCAAAAAGTGACCCAGCTTCTCCTAGAGGCCGCCCACCTTGCTCAGGTTAGGACTCTATTAATTGCGGGGTGGGGGCTTAGCGAGGCAGGGTACTTGTCTGAAGGGGTTTACTCGGTGCAGTCGATTCCCCACGATTGGCTGCTGCCCCGCTGCTCAGCTATTGTTCATCACGGGGGGGCAGGCACCGTGGCGGCAGGTCTGCGGGCAGGCATACCAGCGGTCACCGTTCCGTTTTTCGCGGATCAGTCCGCCTGGGGTAAACGGTTAGAACGGCTAGGGGTAGCCCCGCCGCCCATACCCATCGGGCAATTGACGGCCCCCAAATTAGCTGCGGCTATTCGGCAGGCTTTAGATACGCCGTCTATGGGGCAACGAGCCAGCCAGCTTGCGGCCTCTATTCAGGCTGAAGATGGAGTAAGCCGGGCAGTTGATGTCATTCAAGCCTTTCTTAACTTAGTCAGCTGGTAATGCTCTTGTAAACATCATCGGTTGCGGATGAAGGGGCTAACCCAGTCACTTTGCCGGGTGAAGCGTCGCTGTTAGGGTCACCCAGGGGGCATGGGCAAGGCGATCGCGCATCGTTAACTCGTCAGTGAATTTTTCGTCTAAAATCCGGCCCTCAAATACAACGGTTACTTGATTGGGTTGAAAACACCACGGCTCTACCGACAGCTGCGTTGGGTCATTATCGATGGGCGTCAACGTTAATGCCATTTCACCCGTCGCGGCGGGCACTTGTTCAAACTGCCGCTGCTGGGTTATGCCCATACACATGGCGAGCGACAGGGCATCTAGAGTCGCGACAAGGCGCTGATTTCGTGCGATCGCATCGGGCGCTACATGTGGCGCATAAGCCGGATCTTGTTCTAACCGATGGATTAGCGCCTGCTGAAAGGTCTTCTCCTGCTGCAAAAAAGCTTCGACAATCCGGGTCGATTCGGGCGATTGCTTCCAGTGCGTAAAGCGTTCGTACAACCCCGTCCCGTGCAGAGAAACCAGCAGCGCCGCATACCGTCCCATTGGCATGGCTAGGTGTTTTGCCCCGGCCCAAAGTTGGGTGTGCACCTCTGGCGCAACCTCATTAAAGCTATGGGGATAGCCTGTGTCGGGGTTGAGCGTTGGAGCTGCCTCCCAGGGAACCCAGCCAACATCGTGCTGTTCTGCGCCCAGGCAAACTTCCTGGTGGGGTGCGATCGCACCGAATAGTTCGTTGCCCCAGGCCTGCGCTAGCTGACCAGAAACCCAGGCATGGGTGGGTTGAGTAATGCAGATTCTGTTTTCGCCAAGGGTTCGGTACAACATAGCTGTTCCTATTTGAGCGCTCCTTTTGTGCGTCTAATGGCTTTGAGTTCCTAAGCTACCAGGCTCTCTGGTACTGTACCGGGTAGCTGTGGCTGTCTACGTTGAGGACTCTAGCGGCCCTATGTGCCCAGTAGGGATCGCGCAGCAGCTCTCTTCCCAGCAGCACCAGGTCAGCCTGCCCAGTGCGAAGAATATGCTCTGCCTGCTCTGGTGAGGTGATCATGCCAACGGCGGCGGTGGCAATAGCTGCTTCGTGGCGAATGCGATCGCAAAAAGGAGTCTGATACCCCAGCCCCGTGGGTATCCGCACCCCGGGAACGGCTCCTCCCGATGAGCAATCCACGACATCTACTCCCAGAGTCTTAAGTTTTTGGCTCAGCAGTACACTCTGCTCAATGTCCCAACCGCCGTCTGCCCAGTCAGTCGCTGAGATTCGAACCCAGAGCGGGCAACTCTCAGGAAGGGTCTTTCTAACGCCCTGCACCACCTCAATTAGGAGCCGAATCCGATTGTCAAAGCTGCCGCCATACGCATCACTACGCTGGTTGCTCAAGGGAGAAAGAAATTCATGCAGCAGATAACCGTGGGCGGCATGGATTTCAATCACCTGAAACCCAGCCTCTAGGGCTCTTTTTGCTGCCCTCACAAAAGCCTGCTTAACGCGTTCAATCCCTTCTGAGTCGAGTGCTTCAGGCGTAGGGCTGCTCTCATCAAACGGGATAGCACTGGGCGCGAAAATAGGTCGCCAACCGCCCTGCTCCTCAGCGAGAGGCTTGCCGCCCTCCCAGGGCTTAGCACAGCTAGCCTTTCTCCCTGCATGGGCTAACTGCACGCCCGGTACGGCTCCTGCCCCCTGCAGCAGCCCCGTAATCTTTGACAGCATCTCAACCTGCTCGTCAGACCAAATGCCCAGGTCGGCTGGTGTAATTCTGCCTTCAGGCTCTACCGCCGCAGCTTCTGTAAACACCAGGCCAACGCCGCCAACGGCACGGCTGACCAAGTGAACCAGATGCCATTCATGGGCAAACCCATCTTGGCTAGAATACTGGCACATGGGAGACATACCAATCCGATTTCGAAAGGTCACACCTCGCATCGAGAGCGGCTGAAAGAGGGATGTCATGGGCTAAATCTCTTCGCTGCTTAAGATTTTGCTGTTTCAGATTAACGTTTTCGCCTAGAAGTTGAAGGTATCTAGCGACATAGGAAGCTGCTGCCATCCTATTGGGTCAGGCTCTCGACGGCTACTTTACTGTTAAGGCCTCAAAATTAGGAAAGGACTTAGGCAAGGGCGAACTAGATGCCGAAACTACGCTTCCGGTTCTACGCCGGACTAAACGACTTTCTCTCCCCTAAGCGCAGGCAAGTAGAGTTTGCCCACTCCGTTAATGAGCAGGCTGCTATCAAGGATGTCATTGAAGCGCTAGGAGTGCCCCATCCAGAGGTAGACCTGATTCTAGTCAATGGAGAGCCCGTTGCTTTTAACTATCCAGTAC
>JACVRP010000599.1 GCA_014534385.1 Cyanobacteria bacterium Co-bin13 | reverse complement strand
GCCCCCCTCCCTGCACTGGGATGGCAGCCGCCAGCGCATAGGCTTGCGAAAACGCAAAACCAATCCCCCCCGTCTCCTCAGAGAGATTTTCAAGCCGAACCGTAGTTTGAGCCTTGCCCACCAGCTCCAAAATGACTGTGTCTAGCTTCCCCAAGCTGGGATCAAAGTAGGGAAGATAGAAAAAGGGTGCGTCATTGGGGTCTTCTAAGGTGAAAAGCGGCGTTGAATACGACAGCGTAGCCGCCTCAGCCGCTTTGGGCGATGCTGCGACAGCAATCCCAGCGACAAGTGCGATCGCAAACGAACTGCCTAACCTTTGAGCAACTCTTGAAAGCATGTGGGGATCTCCCTTGCAAGACTAATTCTCTAATGGGAAAAGACAGCTTTACAGATCCCCCAGCCCCTGATTAAGAGAGGCTTAGAAAAGAACGTACTTCTAAAAACTGAGGGATCACGACAGCGAGCATTCTGCACTTCAGGCGACTTAAAGACGCGATAGCCCGCGCCAGAGACGAGTAGATAAAGACGGGTAGATCGATCGATCAAAGAACCGCTCTCTATGATTCGTAGTCCCAACCTGCTGGAAAAAAGTTTCAAAGTTCACATCTTGCAACCTGGCCCCTACCATCTCCCCAAATCTTGCAAAAGCAGGGCTAGCTCTCAGGTCATCACATCCCCACCATTGCGCCTTTCAGCCGTTGCTTTTCCAAAGGATTCCGCTATGCTCGATAAATGTCGGTTGAGGCAAGTCCCGTGAGTCTGATGACCCTGGTCCAAAATTCCCTGAAGGCGCTAACGTCTCCTGCTACAGGCACAACCCCCTTCAGCCCTGAGCAGTTCGATGCCCACGTCATGACCACCTACGGGCGCTTTCCCATTGCTCTGGAGCGAGGCCGAGGCTGCCGCGTGTGGGACACCGCCGGGCGGGAATACCTCGACTTTGTCGCCGGGATCGCCACCTGCACCCTGGGCCATGCTCACCCGGCCATGGTCGAAGCCGTTACCCAGCAGATGCAGACGCTGCACCACGTCTCCAACCTCTATTACGTGCCAGAACAGGGCGAACTGGCCCGCTGGCTAACCCAGCACTCCTGCGCCGACCGCGCATTTTTCTGCAACTCAGGGGCTGAAGCCAACGAAGGCGCTATCAAGCTGGCCCGCAAATACGCCCACACCCAGCGCAACATCCAAACGCCCATCATCATCACCGCCCAGGCCAGCTTCCACGGTCGCACCCTGGCCACCATTACCGCCACCGGCCAGCCCAAGTACCAGAAGAACTTTGACCCGCTGATGCCGGGCTTCTTCTACGTGCCCTACAACGATATTGAGGCGCTAAGAGATGCGATCGCAACCCTTGATGCCGACCAGCCCCAGGTTGCCGCCATCATGCTAGAAGCCCTCCAGGGCGAAGGCGGCGTGCGCCCCGGTGACCTCGACTACTTCCAGCAAATTCGCCAGATCTGCGACGAGACGGGCATTCTGCTGATCCTCGACGAGGTGCAGGTGGGCATGGGCCGCAGCGGCCAGCTCTGGGGTTACGAAAATCTGGGCATTGAGCCCGACATCTTTACCTCGGCAAAGGGGTTGGGCGGCGGCATTCCCATCGGAGCCATGCTGTGCAAATCCCACTGCGACGTGCTCCAGCCCGGTGACCACGCCAGCACCTTTGGCGGCAACCCCTTTGCCTGCAAAGTTGCCCTCACCGTCTGCCAAACCCTAGAAAAAGACGACCTGCTAAAAAATGTCCAGCTGCGCGGCGAACAGCTCCGCGTGGGTCTACGGGAAATGGCCAAGCGCTACCCCACCCTAATTGAGCAGGTGCGCGGCTGGGGCTTAATCAACGGCCTAGTGCTGCCCGAAACGGCTCCCGTCAATTCGGTAGACGTGGTCAAAGCAGCCATGCAGGAAGGGCTACTGCTGGTGCCCGCCGGACCTCAAGTCGTGCGCTTTGTGCCGCCGCTGATT
>JACVRP010000069.1 GCA_014534385.1 Cyanobacteria bacterium Co-bin13 | reverse complement strand
GCTCAGAGGTGTTGATAAAGTCGCCACGAATCCAGCCCTCTGCGCCGGAGCCCTGAAATTTGACGTAGTACCAGGTCAGGCTGTCCCCGCCCTCTGCTGCTCGCAGAAGCTGGACGGAGTCGCCGACCAAGCCGTAGCCCTTGGATTGGGACTGGGCATTGGGCTGCGATCGCAAATTGATCTGGGCCCCTGCCTGCTCAGCCGTGAGCCAGGCAGTTTTCGGTGGGTTAATGGCTGTGCCCTCAGCGCTGGCTGTCGCAGGTTGGGCGGGAGCTGGCGTTGCTGCTGGAGCGGGTGCGGCGTCGGTCGAGGCTGCGGGAGTTTCGATTGGGGTGGGGATGGGCGCAACGACCTCAGCTGTCTCGTTGCGCCTACAGCTAGCTACCGCAAGGGTCGCGGCCGCCATCACCCCCAAAGTCGTTACCCTGAAAAGACTTCTCATAATCAGCCCCTCTAAAATCATTGCCGACGTTGGCTGCTGTCGTCAGCCGTGCCAGCGAGTGAGAAATAGCCCGATTAGCGCAGCGCTAATAATCGCGGCATTTCTATCATAAATAGCGATAGATCAAACGTTTTACCCCGCAGTGCAGAGAAGTCTTAAGACCGTCACAGCCATTCTGCAGCGGATTTATTTAAAGTGCTGAAATTCCTGGCCGGGGTTCAGCAGAATGGCTGACCCATCTTTGCTATTGCACAACTGCACTGACGGATCGGCAGTCACCTGACCCACTACAGCTGCCCCCTCCCCCAGCTGCGCCAAAATTCTCTGGGCCAAATCATGAGCCAAACAGAGCACCAGCTCAAAGTCCTCGCCCCCGTAAAGCGCCCAGTCAACGGCCCGCTCTGCCCCTGCCCAGCAGACCAGATCGGGATGCAGGGGAAGCTGAGACTGCTCTAGTCGGGCTCCCACACCGCTGGCCCGACAGAGCTGCACAACGGCATTGGCCAGCCCGTCGCTGCTATCCATTGCGGCAGTGGGCTGACCTGGGGCCAAGCCTGCTGCTAATCCTGCCTGCAGCAGCGGCAGCACATCAAATCGGGGAATGGGCCGACGATGCGCCCGTATCCACGCTGTCTGAACTGTGTCAGGCACCTGCGCCCAGGCTTCAGGCTGGAGCAGCACCTCCAACCCGGCGCGAGACAGACCGTGGTAACCCGTCGCAACAATGGCCTGCCCTGGCCGTGCTGTGTGGCGATACAATACCCGCTCAGGCAGAACTGCACCCAGCGCCGTAACCGCAACCGTGATCGTGTTTGAACGGCACAGATCGCCGCCAAAGATCTCCCCACCAAAGCGCTCCAGACACGCTGCCATGCCCTGGTACAGACCCTCCACCCAGTCAACTTTCGTCTGTCCGGGCAGGCTCAGGCCTACGGTCAGGCCCAGTGGCTCGGCCCCCATCGCTGCTAGATCAGACAGGTTCGCAGCGGTAGCTCGCCAGCCGACATCAAAGGGGGCCGTGGTGCGATCGCTAAAGTGCACCCCGTCCACCAGCACATCCGTCGTCACCACCAGCTGCTGCCCTGGCGGCAGCGCCAGCACCGCCGCATCATCACCAATAATGTCCTTGGAACAGAAGGGCCTTAGCCGCTCTAGGAGGCCAAGTTCGCCGAGGTCGCTTACGGTGGTCATGGCAGTGGAGGTGTAGGGGGTAGGAGGGTGGAGGTGTAGGGGGGTAGATGGGAAGGTTCATTCTCTTGGACTCAAGCTGTATAAGTCGCTCGACCACTCATCCACCCATCCACCCATCCACTCACCCACCCCCTACACCTACGGCTCCACCAAATTCTCCAGCCCTGACAGCACTCGCACCTTGTCGATGCGATCGCCCTGCTTTAGCTGCTCTAAGACTTCTTTGTTTTCAACCAAGTAGCCAAAAACGGCATAGCGGCCATCGAGTAGATTCAGGCCTGCCGGAGTGAGTTCTGGCTCAAACAAAAAGAAAAAGAACTGGGAGGAGCCACCGTTGGGATCATTGCCCGGACGAGCCATCCCTAGGGTGCCAAAGGCAGAAAAGGGCAGCACCGGCTCATCTAAAAAGCGGCCCAGGTCTTCCAATGTGCTGCCATAAACGGGCTGATCGTCGCCCTTAACCAAAATCTCTAGGGGAATGCCTCGGTACTGCTTGGTCTGCGGATCGATAAAGCCATCTTCGGGACCTGCTGGGTCGCCCGTTTGCAGCACGTAATTGTCTTCTGCGCGGGTAAATTCCACCCCGTCATAAAATCCCCGCTGGATCAGGTCAACGAAGTTGCCCGCCGTCACCGGAGCGCTGTAGCCGTCTAACACAGCTACCATATTGCCCTTGCTGGTTTGAAACTCAACAGTGGCTCGTCCCTTTAGCTGGGGCAAGCTGCTGTAGGCCTCAGGTACTTCAAAGGGAAACTCCTTCACCATCAGCTCTTCTAAGTGGCTGACATCGTCTAGCAGCTTCGACCGCTCGGTCCAAACGGCTTCTTTGTCTCGGTTATCTATGGCTTCGCGTAGCGGAGTTAGCCCCTCCTTGAGGTCGTCTAGATACGACTGGGCTGTAGCCTGACGGCCCTCTGGAATGGCCGCTAGAATCTTGGTCTGCCCCTGGCTTAGGGCGCGCTCAACCTTAGTAATGCTGGACTTGATGGGTCCCCAACGCTTGCTGCGTAAAGACTCAGAGATGACCTCCAGGTTTTCCTGAATCTTGCGAATTTCTTTATTGTCAATCGGCAGAGCATTGCGCAGGAGCGCTCTGCCATCGGTAATGGCATTGCCTGGAGGCAGGTAGGCAACCGTTATGGCAGCAGGCAAAGGGCTCGCCTGAGCAACATCGAATGCTTCTAATCCAGGCAGTAGCCCGGCTGCCACTGACGCCAGCGAGAAACCTAGCGCCAACACAGCAGTCTTAAACCAGTGAGGAATTTGAATCATTCGTTTTGACCAACGCTGCACACCAAACAGGGCAGAAAAAACACCTTCTCAATCTTGCCACATCGTCGGATTGCCGCAGATTAAAGTGTGGTGCGATGCTCCTGAGCGGTAAGATGCTCCTGAGCGGTAAAATGAGTTGCCGATTGTTCTGCATCCAACGTAGCCAGTGTCATGATTTCCAGTAACGATTTTCGCCCCGGCGTCAGCATTGAACTAGATGGTTCCGTTTGGCGCGTCGTCGAGTTCCTGCACGTCAAACCCGGAAAAGGAGCTGCCTTTGTCCGCACTAAGCTGAAAAATGCTCAAACCGGCAACGTTGTAGAGCGAACCTTTCGGGCTGGGGAAACCGTGCCCCAGGCCAACCTGGAAAAGCTCACCATGCAGCACACCTACCGTGAAGGAGACGACTACGTCTTCATGGACATGGATAGCTATGAAGAGATGCGCTTGAAGGCTGCTCAGATTGGCGACCGGGTGAAGTACCTCAAAGAAGAAATGGGGGTCAACGTCGTCCGCTGGCAGGACCAGATTATTGAAGTGGAGATGCCCAACTCAGTTGTTTTGGAAGTGACTCAGACGGATCCCGGCGTCAAAGGTGACACGGCTACCGGCGGCACTAAGCCAGCCATCGTTGAAACTGGCGCTCAGGTTATGGTGCCTCTGTTTATTTCCATCGGTGAGCGGATCAAGATTGATACTCGTAACGACTCTTATCTGGGTCGAGAATAGCTTTTTTGCTGCTTTTCAGCGTAAATTGAGATGCTTTTCATCGAGTATCTTCTGTCGGAATAGGGCGATTTATCCGTGGAACTGAACATTAGCGAGCTTCGGGAGCTGGTTGCAGCACTTAACCAGACTGACATTGCAGAATTGACACTCAAAAGTGCTGAGTTTGAGCTAACCCTGCGCAAGCATTCTGCGGTGGCTGCTGCCGTGTTGCCCGAAGCCAGGGGGGCTGGAGCCGATGGCGGGTATCCAGCCTCTGGCTTTGCCAATGCCCCTGCTCCAGCGATGCCTTCAGCAGCTTCAACGGCCAGTTCGCCTGCAATTCCGCCAACTGCTGCGCCTGAGTCGTCTCCGCCGCCAGCCAAAGCTGACCCTAACTTAGTAGAAATCACCTCTCCGATGGTGGGTACTTTCTACCGCTCGCCCGGTCCAGATGAGCTGCCCTTTGTCTCGGTAGGTGAGCGCATTCGCACCGGGCAGACAGTTTGCATCATCGAAGCGATGAAGCTGATGAATGAGCTAGAAGCCGAAATAGCGGGTGAAGTAGTCGAAATTTTGGTGGAAAATGCTGAGCCAGTGGAGTTTGGTCAACCGCTAATGCTGGTGCGCCAGGTATAGCGATTGAATTATGGTGGCAGCAGATCGAATTATTGTGCCTTTGGACGTGGCTTCGGAAGCAGAGGCCCTGGCCTTGGTGGAGCGGTTGCCCCAGGTCAGCTTTTGGAAGGTGGGGCTTGAGCTTTTTGTCAGCAGTGGTCCCGGCATTCTAGAGCAGCTGAAGCAGCGGCAAAAGCGAATTTTTTTGGATTTGAAGCTGCACGACATCCCCAACACGATGGCTGGGGCCTGTCGGGCTGCGGCTCGGTACGGCGTTGACCTGCTTACGGTTCACGCGGCAGCCGGTAAAACGGCATTGGCTGACTGCTTAGCGGCAGCCGAGACAGGAGCGGCAGAGGCGGGCATTCAACCGCCCCAGATCATTGCCGTAACGCTGCTGACCAGCATTCACGCACGCGCTCTGGCCTTTGAGCTGAAGGTGTCGCTGGAGCTAACAGACTACGCCCTGCAAATGGCGCTATTGGCCCAGGAAAGCGGTCTCTCTGGTGTGGTCTGCTCTCCCCAAGAAGCGGCTGCGCTGCGGCAGGTGTTGGAGCCAGAGTTTGCGTTAGTTTGCCCAGGAGTGCGGCCTGTTTGGGCCAGCAAAAATGACCAGCAGCGGTCTATGACGCCTGCCGCTGCGATGCAGGCGGGCGCGACCTATCTGGTGATTGGGCGACCGATTACAGCTGCCGCCGATCCGGCTGCTGCCTTTGAGCGGATCTGTAGAGATGTTTAGGAATTAGTCCTCATCAGGTTTTAGCCCACGGGCAGCGGCTTCTTTACAGCAGGTGGCAGAGCTACAACCCTTGAGATTCAGATCCAGTTCTTCGGTAAACGCTTCAGCCTCAGGTATTCTCTAAATCGATGTCAGTTTTTAGAGGCAGCCTTAGCGAATAATCAGCACAATGCCAGAAAATAACAGTCCCAGTCCGACTAGCTTGAGAGGTGTGATGGGGTGAATTTCTGCTCCCAAAAATCCAAACTGATCCACCATCGCACCTAGCGTAAACTGGGTAGCGACCATCAATGTGAAGGCGGTAGCTAAGCCCAAGCGCGGCACAATATAGCTGATGACGCTAACAATCAGCAGTCCTAGCGCCCCTGATGTGTAAACGTACCAGGGCAGTGTCTGCCATGCCCGCAGATTTCCCCCCCTGACCAGCAGCATTAGCAGAGCTACCAGAGCACCGCCCCCAGCGTAGGTAATAAAAACGCTTTCCAGGGTGCCTAGCTGCTTGTCCATCACTCCCATAAACTGGCTCTGCAAAACAATAGCAGCCCCTCCCAAAACAGCGACCAGGCTCAAAAAACCGATACTCACGTCCGCGATTCCTTAGTTTTTAGCAACGATACAGTTTTGCATGGTTTTGTAACTGCTCCTCGGCAGACGGAGAGACGATGGCCGAACAGGCGACTAACCTGTAACAATTGCATGTACAAGGGCTGTAAACGTCAGAGGCTGGACATGGGACCGTGCAGATGGGGCTGTCATTCACGGGTAGTAGCGGGCCTCGTTGGGCTTGTGCTAGGAGGGGTTGCCCCTGCCTACAGCAGTGCTCTCCCGGCGGTGACGGTGCCAACGTCGCCCGATGTGCCCCACATTCGCCCCTCAGCCGCTTGTCCGGCAGATCTGGAGACTTTGGTAGCTGGACTGGTGCGCGACTTGCCTGGCTATGCTAACCGGGTAGCTAGCCGTACTTTAGGGGGCTTGGCCGCTGCGGAATGGCCCTTTGGGGGGGTGCTGATGGTGGGGGAGCCAGAGCTAGAGCCAATTGACCTATCAGACCGGACATTTCGGGATTTGTCTGGGGCAGAATCTGCGACTGCTCAGGTTTTTTTTACGACTCTGGAGCGGCAGTATGTCAACGCCGAACCTATTCTGCTGCAGCACTATCACTGGCTATTTTTGGCCCCCGGCGATCGCGGTTGGCTGATGGTTTTTATGTTTTCTAGTGTGGGGCCTTACCCGGCGAATGGCAGAGCCCCCAGCCCACCCCAGGACAGCACCAACGGCATTATTGGTCAGGCGGTGGGGCTGTGGCTGAGGGACTGTCGGGCCAGGTCGGTGTATCCGGTATCGGCGGCAGAATCGCTGGAAACCGGACTGTAGAGGGTGTCGCGCTGCTGGGCGGGGCGGTTGAGTGTTGCGATCGCACCCCTCAGTTCCTCCACCGTCAAACAGGTGCCTCCCTGCGCCCCAGCCATGGACGTAATATGCTCCTCCATTAGGGTGCCGCCCAAGTCATTGCAGCCCCACTGCAGGGCCTCGGTAGCCCCAGCCAGGCCCAGCTTTACCCAGCTAGGCTGGTGGTTGACAATCCAGTTGCCCAGGTAAATGCGGGCAACTGCGGTCAGCAGCAGCGCATCGGCCAGCACCGGCTGGTCTCGCCCAACTCGCTTTCGCAGGGGCTTAGGGGCTTCCTGGCCGATAAAGGGCAGCAGGATAAACTCTGTGATGGCGGCTGGATAGCCAGCCTCCCGCGACTGGCGCTGCCGGGTTCGCAGCTGCTCCAGGTGACGGATCTGCTGCTCAGGCGTTTCGATGTGCCCTGAGAGCATTGTGCTGGTGGTGGGCAGGCCAATTTCATGGGCCAGGCCAATAATCTCTAGCCAGGTAGCGCTATTGATCTTTTCGGGGCAAAGAACTCTGCGGACCTCGTCGTCTAGCACCTCAGCAGCGGTGCCGGGCAAAGAGCCCACACCCCCATCTTGCAGAGCCAGCAGCACGTCTCGATAGGTGAGCCCGTCCTCACGGGCGATAAACTGGACTTCCTGGGGTGAAAAGGCGTGCAGGTGCAGATCAGGGAACTCGTCTTTGATCGTGCGCATCAGCTGCAGGTAATACTGAAGAGAGCTGCCGTTGATTTTGGCATCGGGGTTTAACCCGCCCTGCATACAGATTTCTGTTGCGCCGCGCTGTACGCCATCTGCCGCTTTTTCCACTATCACCCCCCAGTCAAGCCAGTAGGCCCCTGCCTGCTCTGGGTCGCGGCGAAAGGCGCAGAAGCTGCAGTGCTGCTCACAGATGTTGGTGTAGTTCAGGTTGCGGTTGACAACATAGGTTACGGTTTTGCCTGCCTGGTGCTGGCGCAGACTATCTGCAGCGGTACGAATGGCTGCGATCGCAGCCGCGTCTCGCTGTTGCAGCAGCGTCAAGCCCTGCTCCGGTGAAATATCGGCTCCGGCCATCGCCTGCTCAAGAATTGCTGCTACCGCTGTTGCCATTCGCCTCACCTAGTGCCTCACCGTCTTAATATCAATTGTGACGGCTGTTCGCCAGATCTGTCGCCATCTCTATGGGGGGGATTGTTTTGTCACCCGAAAAACAGCCACTGGGCTCCCGCAGCGAACTGCGTGACTTGGTTCGCTCTCAGCTAGAAATCCTGCTAGCCCAAAAAAACTTTGAAGGGGCTAAAACCCTGCTGCGCCCGGTGCAGGAAGTGGACATTGCCGAAGCCATTGAGGGGCTACCTCAGGCCATGCAGGTCATCGCCTTTCGGCTGCTGCCCAAGGCCGAGGCCATTGAGGTGTACGAGCACCTCGGCTCCGATATTCAGCAGTCCCTGATTGAGCAGTTCCGCGATCAGGAAGCCCTTGAGGTGGTCGAAAACATGTCTCCCGACGATCGGGCCAGCCTGTTTGATGAGCTGCCGCCTCGGCTCGTGCGGCGCATGCTCTCCCAGCTCAGTGCCGAGGAACGCCGCGCCACGTCCCTGCTGCTGGGCTACCAGCCCGACACGGCGGGGCGGCTGATGACTCCAGAATTTATCTCGCTTAAGGCCGATCTGACAGTAGCCCAGGCTCAAGATAGTGTCCGTAAAAAGGCACGGGACGTGGAAATCAGCTACTACCTCTACGTCACCGATGCGGCTAAGCGCCTGGTGGGCACCGTGTCTTTTCGCGACCTGGTGCTGGCCTATCCCGATCAGCTGATCGGCGACATTATGGGCCGAGATGTGGTCTTTGCCGATACCGATACCGACCAGGAAATCGTAGCCGACCTGATCCAGCGCTACGACCTGATTGCTCTGCCCGTTGTAGATCGCGAGCAAAACCTGCTGGGCGTGATTACCGTTGACGATGCCCTCGACATCGTGCAGGAGGAAGTCACTGAAGACATTTACAAAATGGGCGGCGTACAGCCTGCCGCCGAAACCTACTTCCAGAGCGGTTTGCTGGCAGCCACTCAGCAGCGAATTCCCTGGCTGGTGATCCTGCTGCTGACCAATGCCATCACGATTTTTATTCTCAGCCGCCACGCCGATCTGCTCAGCCAGCTGATCAGCCTCACCTTTTTTGCGCCGCTGCTCATTGATGCCGGCGGCAACGTCGGCGCTCAGTCTTCCACCGTCGTCATTCGCGGCCTCAGCACCGATGAGCTGCGCTACCGCCAGCCCCTTGCCGTCGTGCTGCGAGAACTGCTCTCAGGCAGCCTGCTGGGCCTGCTCCTGGGCATCTTGGGGATAGTGCTGGTGCTGCTAATCATGGGACAGGTTCCCCTGGCCCTGATTGTAGGCGGAAGTTTAGTTGCGATCGCAGCCACCGCCGCCGCCATCGGTGCCGCCCTACCCTTCCTGTTCAAGGCCCTAGGCTTCGACCCCGCCCTGATGTCCGCCCCATTTATCACCACAGTGGTAGACGTTGTGGGGCTGGTGATTTATCTGGGATTGGCGGAGCTGGTTTTGGGAAGAGGGGGGTAAGGCAGAGGGCAGGAGAAGGACGCGGGGAAGGGGAGACGCGGAGACGCGGGGAAGGAGGATAGGAAGACGTGGGGTAGTGGGGAACTTGTTCTGGTACCCAGACTCTGTCTGGGCACCCTTCCCGGAGGCTCTGCCTCCTCTTACGCGTAGGAGGCAGAGCCTCCAGAGGGCACTTCCAGGCTTAGCCTTGGAACGAAAACGTTTCCAGAGCCTCTCCGCGTCCCCGCGTCCCCCTGTCTCCGCGTCCTCTACTCCCCTCGTGCTGCCCTCAACCGCTCCCTCAACCCCTCCACATCCGCCAGCAAATCTGCCTGAGCTAACTCTGACTGCTCCCCGCTCTGCAGCCACTTGAGCTGAACAGTGCCGTTTTCGGCTTCGGCGTCGCCCAGGATCAGGCAGGCGGCGGCTCCACTGCGGTCGGCTCGTTTGAACTGTTTGCCAAAGGCGGCAGCACTCAGATCTAGCTCCACTGCAAATCCGGCTCCGCGCAGCTTTTGGGCTAGCAACAGACCGTTAGATTCGGCTTTTTCACCTCGGGAGACGACGTATAGATCCACCTTCGGGGCAGTGGCTGGGTGCAGGGTTTCTAACAACAGGGTCAGCCGCTCCAGGCCAATAGCCCAGCCAACGGCGGGGGTATCAGGTCCGCCCAGTTCCTTCACCAGGCCGTCATAGCGACCGCCACCACAAACAGTAGCTTGAGCCCCCAGGTCGCTGGACTGGATTTCAAAGGCGGTGTGCGTGTAGTAATCCAGACCGCGTACTAAGCGAGGGTTTAGTTCAAAGGCAATGCCCAGATCCGTTAGCTGCTGCTGCACGCTGTCGAAGTGCCGCCGAGAATCGTCGCCCAGATAGTCCAAAATGCTGGGCGCATCCTCGGCAATGGCCTGGGTCTTTTCGTCTTTGCTGTCTAAAATTCTTAGCGGGTTGCGGCTGAGGCGATCTTGGGAGTCTGGGTCGAGCTGGTCTTTGTAGGGAGTGAGGTAGGCCACCAGAGCTTCCCGGTATCGGGCCCGGTCCTCGGGGTTGCCCACCGAGTTGAGGTAAAAGGTCAGGTTGCGGAGCCCCAGAGTTTGCAGTAGGTCTGTAGCCAGGGCCAGCACCTCCACATCGGCACGGGGATCGCGGCTACCCAGCACCTCTACTCCTACCTGGTGAAACTGTCGCTGCCGCCCTTTTTGGGGTCGCTCATAGCGAAACATGGGGCCGGTATACCAGAGCCGCTGCACGCCGCCCTGGGCATAGAGGCTCTGCTGAATAAAGGCTCGCACGACGCCTGCCGTACCCTCTGGGCGCAGCGTGAGAGAGCGATCGCTGCGGTCTTTGAAGGTGTACATCTCTTTGCCCACCACATCGGTCGCCTCGCCAATGCCCCGCTCAAACAGCGCCGTTTGCTCAAAAATGGGGGTGCGAATCTCCCGATAGGCTGCTCGATGGAAGATCTCTCTGGCGGCTGCTTCTACCCGCTGCCATGTACTGATATCGGCCACCTTGACGTCTTGCCCGACCCATTGCGGCTTAGGCAGAATGTCCTCAGTTCCCGTAAGTGATTGCAGCGTCTCCATAAAGTCATCCTGACGTGGGCAGGCTTTAGATTTTAACGGCAAACGAGAGCGGTTAGGCTTGAGCTGAGGAGAATTGCCGCCTGTCTAGTGGGTAAGCCGGGAGATAGGCGCGAACGCAGGGCTGCGGCTAGCCGCAGGAGATGGGGAAGATGAGAAACCCCTTTCTGCCCTCTGCCTTACTCCTAAACCCTTACCCTCACACCCTGTGCCGGACCCTAACCTTCTACCCTTTGTCCCCTCCGCAGCATCTACTCAAGGCTTAGCCTCTTTTGTGTCAGGCGTTGGCAGAGCGCAACAGTTCACTTCATCAATGCAGACTTTGCCCCACTGCAGCGCCCAGCGCACTAGGGCTACCCGGTTGCCCGTCGCCGTCTTGGTGAGAATGTTGCTGATGTGGTTATCGACTGTCCGTTTGCTGATTTCCAGCTGTTCAGAAATTTCCTGGTTAGTCAATCCGGCAGCAACCAGTTCAACGATTTGCAGTTCTCGCTCCGACAGCGTGCCGCTGACATTTACTTGAGAGGTCTCGTTGCCCGCCATACTCATTTCCCTGGTAATACTTGCGTATATATGCTTAGACCATAGCTTAACTATACGCGCTTATTCGGTTTCACGCCGGATACGCTATTTCTCCTGGGTTTGCCTAGCTGTCAAAGGCAAAAGATGCCCTCGGGGATCGCTAAGATGAGGGATGAATTTGTTTGAAGAGATGGCGAGATTTTGGCCCTGGCTACAAACCCTGCTGGCCAAATCGGTGGGCTGGGGAGAACGGCTGCGCCGCTGGTTGACCCGCATGGCTGCCGCGCCCAGGTGGGGCAAGGGCCTAAGTGCATTGGCTTGCTGCTGCCTGCTGCTTTTGATCCAGCCCGGCGGGTCAGCAGCGGCAGCCGAGCGTGACCCAGATCTGCCGCTTGCAACGCCGGTTAAACCTCAACCCGACGCTAGCGACATCCCCTCAGAGCGGGTGAGCAAATTTGTGCAGGCTTACCTAGCGGTGGTAGACCTGATTGGCCAGCGAGAAACTGACCTGCAGCGGGCCGAAACCGAAACTGAATCAATTC
>JACVRP010000050.1 GCA_014534385.1 Cyanobacteria bacterium Co-bin13 | reverse complement strand
CAAACCTTCAGCCACTCACCTGCCTCACCAAGCTGAGTACAAGTAGTCTAAACCACTTCATCAAAAGTTCATGATAATGGCAGCTGTTCAAAGATTCTGGAAAGCAGCAATTTTCCTCTTCGAGAATTTTCTGAGTGCCGGTTATTTTGGGATAAAAAAGGACAGTCCTGTGCAGTCTGGGGTGTTTGTTTAGTCTCTGTCCCTGCTGTCTTTACTAGGGTTGGCTGCATGATAGCAGCGTTGCGCACGGAGAGAGGGGTGGCCGGTCAGCTCTGTTGGGTCAGCAGCTGAGTGACCTGCCCAAAATAAGCACAGTTTGTTAAGCAGGATTTGCTATGTCACGCTCCCAAAGTCTTCGAAAAGAGAATGGGGAATGCCGCCAGGAAGCTCATCCCTCTGCGACCTGTTTGATCAAGCGCAGTATTGATGTTGCTGGAGCGCTGGTAGGGTTAATTGCGTTGACGGTGATTGTCCTGCCGATTGCGATCGCAATCAAGCTCGACAGCCCTGGTCCTGTATTCTACAGCCAGGAGCGCCATGGTCTGCAGGGCAAGCCCTTCAAGATCTGGAAATTCCGCTCTATGGTGCAGCACGCTGAGCAGCTCAAAGCCTCTGTCACCAACGAGGCCCAGGGGCTAATCTTTAAGAACGCCAGCGATCCACGCATCACTCGCGTCGGCCAGATGCTGCGCAAAACCAGCCTAGACGAGTTTCCTCAATTCTGGAACGTGCTGGTGGGCGACATGAGCCTGGTGGGTACCCGCCCGCCTACTGGAGACGAAGTTTCCCAGTACAGCGAGCACCACTGGCAGCGGCTAAACGTAAAGCCAGGCATGACCGGACAGTGGCAGGTCAACGGGCGATCTGCCGTCAAAGACTTTGAGGAGATTGTCAGGCTCGATCTTCTTTATCAGTCAATCTGGACTCCTGCCTACGATCTCCGGATTATCCTAAAAACCCTGCTTGTGCTTTTCAACCGGAAGGGGGCGTTTTAGCGAGCAGCACCAGGTTGTCTCGGTGCACAACGGTCTCAGCTCCGGCATAGCCTAGGATTTGAGCAATCTCATCCGAGCGCTTCCCCAGAATCTGCTGCAGTTCCTGGTAGCTGTAGTTAACAATCCCTCGGGCAATCTCCTCGCCGACAGTGTTACAAAGCTGAACCGCATCCTGCCGCTGAAACTCACCCTCGACCTCGGTGATCCCAGCCGCTAAGAGAGATTTTCCGCCTTCACAAATAGCTTTGACTGCGCCCATATCTAGATACAGCCGCCCAACCGGCACTAGGCTGTTGGCAATCCAGCGCTTGCGGGCGTTTACTGGGCCAGCGTGGGGAGCAAACTGGGTGCCCAGAGGTTCGCCCTGGAGAATCTTGAGAATGTTTTCCGGGCGGCGTCCTTCTGTAATCACGGTTCTGATGCCGGCGCTGGTGGCGATACGGGCAGCGGCTATCTTAGTCACCATACCCCCTGTACCCCATTGCGACCCCTGCTCCCCAACAGCAATATTCAGGTCAGCCAGCTGGTCAATCCGCTCCACCCATTGAATTGGCTTGGCGTCAGGATGGTAGCGCGGATCGGCGGAGTAAAGCCGATCCACGTCGGTTAGAAGAAACAGCCAGTCTGCCTCAATCAGGCTGGCAACCAGCGCAGATAGGGTATCGTTATCGCCAAACTTCAGCTCCTCAACCGCGACCGTATCGTTTTCGTTGACGATGGGGATCACGCCTAGCTGCAGCAGCTGGCGAAAGGTGCGGTAGCTGTTGACATACCTGGAGCGCTGCACTAAATCGCTGCGAGTCAGCAGTACCTGAGCAATGGGCTGATTCAGCGAGGTAAACAGATCGTCGTACACACGCATCAGGCGGCCCTGGCCTACCGCTGCAACCGCCTGCTTCATGGAAATGGTTTTGGGTCGTTCGGCCAAGCCTAGCCGCCGACAACCCACGCCCACCGCCCCAGAAGACACCAGCACAACTCGATGGCCTTCTGTCCTTAGCTGACAAAGGGTTTCTACTAAAGTCGCCAGGGTTGAAAGGGCCAAGTGCCCAGAGCCTGAGGCCGTCAGGCTGGAGGTGCCAATTTTAACGACAAGGGTGCTGGGTGTCACAGACAGAAGCAGGGGCTAAGGGCTTAAAAATAATACTATCGATGGGCGACTGGGCGGCTAGCCGCAGGGACAAAAGAAGCAGCCAAAATTTTAGGCGCTTGCCTTCTGTTTGAGAAAACAAGCGCCTAATAATTTCGCGCGAAGTTATGAACTAGGATCTTTATTTGGGTTGATCCCATTGAATATCTAGAAATATATTCCCAGATGTAGAAAAGAGACGCTAAGTTCATAAGGTTTTCTTTATATTTCAATAAAAAAACTTAGCTAAAGGAGGATGTGGTTTTGTCGCAGCTTGTTAAGCGTTTGTTACCAAACTAAGTCTAAGTTAGCTGCGGCCTCTGTCGACAGAGGCCGCAGCTTTTGCAGGCTGCTTTAAACTGCTTTAGGGCCGGGTTTGGAGCGTAATGCCCAGCAGCTGGGTCAGCCAGACTTCTAACGTTCTAATCGGGTGGTCTTTGACCGATTCTCCTGGAATAAGCATGGGCTCTACCAGAATGGTAAACATCCCTAAGCGATTACCGACCAGGACATCAGTAAACAAACGATCGCCCACCATCGCAATCTGGTTAACCGGCAAGTTCATGGCAGCGATTGCCTGGCGCAGCTTGCGGCGAGAGGGCTTACCGGCTCCACTGATGTAGGGCACGGACAGAAAGGCTGCAATGCGCTGGATGCGTGGCTCATTTAGGTTGTTGCTGACCAGCCAAATGTCGGCAGAGAGTTTGAGCTGCTCTAGCCAGGCACACACTTCTGGTGTTGTCTCAGCCAGTCGCAGGGGCACTAAGGTTTCATCCACATCCAGCACAATGCCCCTGAGGCCCTGTTGCTGAATCAGGTCTGGCGTGATACCGATAACGGTTTCCCCCAAGATCAGGTCGGGCTGTAGTAGTTTTCCCCAGGTCATGTTGTACTCCCGCTGAACTGTCGAACGAGGCTGGCACTGCACAGGCGAAGGGTCAATTGCCCCCCGCTGAGGTTTGGGCATCGATAGCGTCTCGAATTTGAGCTTGGGCGGCTTCGTGCTCCGCCAGGGTGCGGCTAAAAACGTGGCTACCGTCATAGCGGGCCACAAAGTAGAGGTAGTCTGTGTCCTGAGGGTTGAGGCTGGCCTCCAGGCTGGCCAGGCCAGGGCTGGCAATGGGAGTCGGAGGCAGCCCCGGATTGAGATAGGTGTTGTAGGGAGAGGGCGTTTCTACCTGAGCCCAGGTGAGGGGTTGTTCTGGGGTTTGCTCAATGCCCAGGCCGTATTCAACGGTCGGGTCGGCCCCCAAGGTCATCCCCTGCTCCAGGCGTTTGGCAAAGACCCCAGCAATCAAAGGGCGCTCTTCTGGGATGACGGCCTCTTTTTCGACAATGCTGGACAGGGTCACCCAGTCGAGCAGAGAATCTGCTGCAGCGGTCTGCTGATAGAGCGGCAGCGCCACCTGCTCAAATCGGGTCAGCATTTGCTCGACGACTGAGCTAGCGGTGATTGAGGCAGCGGGCAGCTGGTAGGTGTCGGGATAGAGAAAGCCTTCGAGGTGGGGCACCGTTTCGGGCAGCCAGGGGAAGCGATCGCGAGGTACGGTCTCAGTGGCGGCTAAAAAGTCAGCGGCTGGAAAAAATCCTTCAGCCTCAAAATACTGGGCCATTTGCTTACGGTTCCATCCTTCCGGCACCGTAAAGCTGGTTTGAACAACCTCACCTTCCCAGATGCTGTTTGCGATCGCAGACAGGGGATCAACCGGCGAAAGGGCGTAGGTACCGGCCTGAAATCCGCCCGCTCCATCTTGCAGCGCCTTCCAGCGAGACCAGAGCTTCCAGGCGGTCGCAGAGCGAATCAGCCCGGCAGCTTCCAGGTCGTAGCCGATCTGCTGACCGGGCGTGCCGGGCGGTATTTGTATCTGCACAGTTTGGTCTAACTCACTGCCTGAGCTGGCGGCAGCCACCGGCCCACTGGCCCAGTTCCACCAGCTCCAGCCCTGCCAAGCGGCGATGCCCGCAGCGGCAGGGAGCAGTAAGACATAAAAAAGACCTTTTACCCAGGGTGATTTTTTTGTCATTGTTCCAAGCTACTGAGCAACAGCCCCTACCGATGATACGGATTGAGAGCAGTTATTCAAGCATGTCGAAGAGCTTTTCTTCGAGGGTTGAGCGAATCTGCTGAAATTCCTCAGGGCTAACCACTTCTAAATCGCCCTTGGCATTGCGGTGGGCAAAGATCAGCAGCGGATCGAGGGGAGTGCAGAGGGTGTACTCCTCGTCTTCATAAAAGAAGGTGGCCAGAATTTGAAACTCTTCGGTTGCGTCTTCTTCGCCAACGCTCAGCTCGTCTAGCTCTAGGGTGAGACAGTCATCTTCTTCGGGTTCAGGCAGCTCCCCTTCAGCGGTTAGGGTAATCGCTGTTCGCTGCAAAATCAGGTTTTGTTCCCCCAGCACTGCCTTAGCGGTTGCGAAGATGGCATCAACTTCCTGGTCTTCTACATCCATTAAGACCTCTTCCTCGTCACCTTCGTCAGCGCGCCAGACAAAAATCTCGATGGGGGCGTTCACCGGCAGCAGCAGCAGGTACTCGCGCTCACCCAAGTCAAACGTCTGCTCTACAACGCAGGGCAACGTCAGGCCCTGATCGTCAGTCAGGAGAACGGTGGGTTCATCATCGTATTGCAGGTTGTCTTCATCGGCCATGCTGGCGTCTCCTCAGTTCCTAGGCTGGCTGCCGGGATCAGGTGCTTTCCAAGAATAGCTCACAGGGGTCATTTCCCGTCGCCTATCTAACCATTGTTGCAGGATAATGGCCGCTGCTTTGCGGTCAATCAGGCCTTTATTGCGGGAGGGAGAGCGGTTTTCAGCATGCAGCAGCTGCTCGGCCTCAAAGGAGGTCAAGCGCTCGTCTACATATTCCACGGGTAGATTGAGCGCCTGGGACAAGCGCCGAGCAAACTTTTGAACCTGACGGGCCTGGGAGCCTAGCTCCCCATCCATGGTGTAAGGCAGGCCCACTACCAGCACCTGAACCTGGCGTTCTCGAACCAGATAGCGCAGGTCCGCTACCACTTGGTCAAAGGAACGACCCTCTAAGGTAGTGATGCCAGAGGCAATTAGGCCGGTGCGATCGCATCCGGCCACACCAATGCGCTTCTTGCCAACGTCTAGACCCAGCGCAGAAATATCAGTCATGCCAGTTTGCTCCCGCCGCGTTGGCCTATTTCCCGGCTCTTGCGGGTTCAAGCAGAACCTTCTTCATCGGCGGCTGGTTCGCCTGGTTCAGCCGTCCCTTCCGGCCCCGGAGCCTCAAACCGCAGGCTATCGGCAGCGTTAGGAGGCTGTGCCTCTGAGCCTTTGCGGGGAGAAACCGGCGGAAAAGGCCCCGAGTTGAGCAGCGTCTGCCAGCGATCTGCCGACCAGGATATCCGGCCTGGGACAGGTTTACCGACCGGCTTGAGGCCAGAGAGCACGTCTGAAAGCTGCAGCCCTTCCAAGGCCAAAGGCTTGGACTCGCGCACCTTGTGCCACACCGAACGAGACATCAGCAGAGAGTGCTCCTCGGGCACGGCCTGAATCTGGTTCAGGTACTCCTCTCGCTCTGGCTGATAGTCGAGCGAGGCCAACCTGAGGGCCTGGGTTGGGAAGGGCTGCAGAATTCGCGCCATCTGAGCCAGCATCTCGGGGTAAAGCCAGGTGTAGGCCGGGTGAACCATCAGGTCGGCCTGGTGAGGCTGCTTGCCATCTCGCGAAATCGCCAGCTTGAAATAGCCAATGGCAGCCTTGCGCTGATGTTCAAAGACATAGGCGCTAACGACTTCGGTATGCTTGCGCCAGCGCTCTAGTCCAGCGGAGAGGGCGGCTAGAGGCTGGGCCTTAAAGTCCTGGATCTGGTGGTCAAACACCTGCCGCACCAGCGGCGGCATAGAGGCCGTATCCAGCTGGTAGAGCAGCTGGGCATCGGCATTGCTGACTGGCAGCAGGTTAGGCAGATCGGGCTCGCGCTCTGTCAGCGACTGCAGCAGGTCTGAGGGCAGCGACCAGTAAGTGACCTGGGCCAGGGGCTGAAAGCCGTTAAAGCGATAGAGCGCCAGGGCCGACCTGTTATTTACGTCGGTTTCAATAATCCAGGTACGGGCTTCCCAGACTTTGTCAAAACAGTGGCGCAGCAGGCGAGAGCCCACGTCCATAAAGCCGGGCGGCAGCTTTTCCGTCAGGGCTACTCGGTTAACCGCAATGTGGTCTACCTGCCAGGTGCTGCGGCCTTGGTTAAAGGGGGAAACCTGTATCAGGCCCACCAGCTGACCGCTGTGCTCGGCAACAAACACCGTCAGTGACTGACGTACCGGGTTGGGCAGCAGGCTGAGCATCTTGAGCGGACCGTACCAGCGGCAGAGCCGCTCCAGCTCTTGCAGGGTCTTCTCGGTTGCGATCGGATCGCCTGCGTCCAGCTCTTCTGCGCTCCAGTGCTTGACCGTATCCAGGTCACGGTACTGGAGCGGGCGGATAGTGAGGGCAGGACCTGAGGACACAGTGGAAGCCATGGAATTGAATACCGGTTGAAATGCGCTAGGGAAAGCAGTGCTGGCGGCATCGGGATGGCTGGATTGTCCCTGTGGCAGGCCTGTCGTGGGAGACTTGCCTGAGAGACTGGCCCATCTAGACTAGAGGCCCATCAAGCCGATGGCGCTGCAGGCCGAACCAGGACTAGCGGGGTTTGCTCATCAGCATTGCCAGCGGGGTTGTCCCGCAGCGCCTGGATCAAAATTTGAGCATCGACTTTGGGAGTCGCTGCCAATATCTTAACCGCTTTCAAATCATTGACGTCTACGATGGCCGCTTCTAGCCCCGTAGCCTGACGAATTTGCAGGACAACCTCTTGGGGGTCGGCCGGTCCCAGAACAATAAACTGATCGTAGGGCGGCAGGGTACCGGTTACATCGTCAATCAGGCGGGCCTGTTCTCCCGCCAGCTGATAAAACATGCCGGGCTGGCCCAGAACCTTTGCGATCGCGCCTCCCAAAAACGCCAGCAGCACCCGGACCGGCCCCACGATGTCAACCAGAGCCTGCATACCACAGGCAGTCGCTAGGCTGGAGGTCGGCAAGAAGTAGTAGCACAGCCGCTTTGCCACCCAGCCAGGCCGGATGTCTTGAGGATGCCGCCAGCGGCCCTGCATGATGGCTACCGGCGTTTCTCCCAGGGTGATAATATCGCCGGGCTGGGCGTGAGGAGCGACGTAGCGTTTGACGACCGAGACCGGATCATCGAGGTGGGTCAGCAGGTGAGTGGGCACCGGCAAGACTTCGGCTGCGGGGGTCGAGCGCCAGTTATGGTGCTCCTCAGGATTGGGAAACTTAAGGGGGACAACCACATGGCCCACCTTGGGAATTCGGCCCTGAGGGCCGTAGGTGACGTAGGGCACTCTTACCCAAAGGGCCTTGAGAGCTCTGAGGTCACTTCCTTCTACCTCAACGCGGATCTGCAGGCGAGTTTTTTTCCTCAGCTTAACGATGTAGGCAAACCAGTAGCCGTCAGGCCGCGCCTCAGCATCGGGGTGATGGGGAATAACTTCGGTTTTGACAGCTACGTCCTTAAGGGGCGCGCCAGACAGTAGAGTTGTCTCAACCCTGAGCTCTGGCACCATAATCTCTGAGGCCGGAGTACGATTGATCAGCTCCGGTTCTCCTACAATGCGGTAGAAATTGGGCTCATAGACTTCCAAGTTCCACTTCCCCGCACCAAAGGCCAGGTCATTGCCCCGACGCTTGCGGTACTGCCCCTCCAGCAGCAGCCACCCAGCCACGATAAGGCCGACCGTGCCAGCTAGCAAAATCCCAATCACACCAGTAGTCACTGACTTTCCTCACGCCCTGAAAAACAACCGGCATTTAGCGCCTTCCTATAGAGTCTATAGAACTTTGTCTCCGTTTCGAGGGTGACCCCTGTCGTCCTAACTCAAGACTGATTCGTTCCTACACATTTACAAAACTTAGGATTTGCGGCACGATTTCATCAATGGGCGTAAAAGTAAACCGCTAAAGCAAGACAAGATTTCCGAAAGCTCTTTTCTACTGTCACTCTGCACACCACATGGGGAATGCCATGAGAGATCTCTTGACCATTGAACGCGTCTGTCTGTTTGGCCATCTTGCCTCTATGGCCTTTGGTCTGGCCGGCCTCCTCTGGGTGATGCCCCACCCAGAGTTTCTGGCCCATGTACCTGCCGGGCAAACGATGTTTCAGTGGAGCATGGCCGGTGGGGGAGTTGTCTATATACTGCTGGGGACGCTAACCGTGGCCCTGCATGCCTACCGCACCCTGGGCTGGACGGCCCTCCTGGGTTTTCTGATTCCAGCCGTGGGCATTTCACTCAGCAGCGAGCTGCTGGGCACCAGCACCGGCTTTCCCTTCGGCCACTACAGCTACCTCAACGGGCTGGGTTATAAAATTTCGGGCCTGGTGCCGTTTACCATTCCTCTGTCCTGGTTTTATCTGGGGCTCTCCTCCTATCTGCTGGCCAGAAACGGCCTGATGCGTTCAGGGCAAGCCACCAACAACGCTGTGCTCAAGATTGGTGCCGCTATCCTGTTGGGCGCAACGCTGCTGACCTCCTGGGACTTTGTACTAGACCCAGCGATGAGTCAAACGGCAATGCCCTTCTGGTATTGGCACCAGCCTGGTGCGTTTTTCGGCATGCCTTACCAAAACTTTGCGGGCTGGTTGGGCACTGGGGCAGTGTTTACTGCGATCGCAACCCTGATCTGGCAAAGCCGCTCCCGGAGCTGCGACCTCAGCCGCGAAGAGCTCAACACTCCCCTGATTGTTTACCTTGGCAACTTCGTGTTTGCTACCGTCATGAGCCTGGCAGCCGGGTTCTGGGTTCCCATTTTGCTGGGCATTCTAGTGGGCGCACTGCCCGCTGTTTGGTTCTGGTCACGCGCCCTGCCCGAGTCGGCAATGGAGTCTGCGACAGCGGTGACAGTTGGTAGCCCAGTCAACGCCGCTGTTGTCCCTGCTCCCGCCTCAGTTGGCGTCGTCACCAAGTAGGCCCCTCAAAATCATCAAAGATCATTAGGGCTGCTCAAAGCTCTACTTTCGTTTCGCTTCAAACTGCGCTGTCAACCGATGCCACTGCTAAAGCCTTGGGGCAGATTGTCCCAAGGCTTTAGGCTGGAACTCACCACAGCGCTTTGTCCGGTCGAGCCGTTAGTCCGCATAGCGCTCCAACGGGCAGCCCAAACTGCTTTCCCCCCTAGCCTGCATGTCCGCCGAACTCTTTACTCCTTCCTGGTTAATGGCTTTAGCCGCTGTTTTGCTAGTGCTGCAGCTGCCCCCGCTGCTGGTCCTGCTGTCTCGTCTGCTTCAGGGGCCAGGGCGGCGGCCACCGCTACAGCCTCAATCGGCCACCCCTGATCAGCTAGGCAGCGTCAGTATCGTAGTACCCACCCTGAATGAAGCTCACCGTATTGGACCTTGCTTGGCCGGGCTAAGCCGTCAAGGCTACGAGGTCAGAGAAATCATTGTCGTAGACAGCCGCTCTACCGATGGCACCCCTGACCTGGTCAAGCAGGCCGCAACCCGCGACCCTCGTTTTCGCCTGGTCACAGACGATCCACTTCCCCCAGGCTGGGTCGGGCGACCCTGGGCGCTGCATACGGGTTTTCTCCACAGTTCCGAGCACAGCCAGTGGATTTTGGGCGTTGACGCTGACACGCAGCCCCAGCCGGGTCTCGTGGCCTCCCTGCTACGGTCTGCCACCGCTGAGCAATACGATTTGGTGTCGCTCGCGCCCCAATTTATCCTCAAAACCCCCGGCGAACTGTGGCTGCAGCCAGCCCTCCTGATGACGTTGGTCTACCGCTTTGGCCCCGCCGGAGCAACAGCCGCCGGGGCCGAACGGGTGATGGCAAACGGCCAATGTTTCTTGTGCCGCCGTTCTGTGCTGCAGCAGTTGGGGGGATACACGGCTGCCCAGAGTTCCTTCTGTGACGATGTCACGCTGGCCCGCCATGCCGCAGCCCAAGGAGCCAGAGTTGGCTTTTGGGATGGCGCTCAGCTGCTAAAAGTCAGAATGTATGAAGGCATGGCAGAAACCTGGCGGGAGTGGGGCCGTTCCCTCGACCTCAAGGACGCAGCCACTCCAGGGCAAGTGTGGTGGGATCTCTGGTATCTAGCCGCAGTGCAGGCAATGCCCTGGCTGGTGCTGCCGGTTCTGCTGATATTGGCGGGGCTAAGGCTATCTCTCAACGGCCCGCTGCAGGGCTTACTTGGGGTCAACCTGGGGCTTATTGCCGTGCGCTTTGCCCTGCAGGCAGCCATTCGGCCCTCCTACGACTTCAAACAAACCCAAAGTCGCTGGGTCTTTTGGCTCTCCCCCCTAGCCGATGTCCTGGCAGTGTTGCGGATTGGCCTTTCCTCTACCCGACAGCCAACCCAGTGGCGAGGCCGTCAATACACCCCTAAGCTCTCCGCCGATCTCCCAGGCGATCTATCGCGGTAGCGTCCATTCGGAAAAGGGGCATTTAGCCAGATTGACGTTGAGGTAGCGGGGGTCAGCCGTCACTTCTGTGGACACCCATTCGGGTAGCTGCAGCTCGTAGGCAGCGTCGGGCAGCTCCACCTCAGCAATAACCAGCCCCTGATTGGCCCCCAACAACTCATCCACTTCCCACACTAGCCCCCCTTGGGGAATGCGATAGCGCATTTTTTCAACCAGGGGCGGATCGCAAAGAGTCTCTAAAATCTCGGTAGCATCGGCAGCGGGAATAGGATACTCAAACTCAGGTCGAACTATCCCGACAGCTGGGCCTTTTAACGTGAAATATCCCTGATCCCCAACTAGCCGCACTCGCACCGTACGGCTATCTGGAGTGGGGATGTAGCCCTGGCGGTACAGTGTGCCGGTGCCGAGCGATCGCCAGGCGTCGCCAGACACAAGAAACTTTCTCTCAATTTCCTGGCCCATGAGTTTGCATCTTTGAAGTGTGTTTTACCCCGGCTTCCGAGCCAGGCTGGCCCTCACATTGCTACAAGCGTAGGCTAAGGGCCGCAATAGCGTCTACGGCAGAGGGTTGAGGTAGATAAAGGCTTCGACTTCATTAGCTCGCGGTTGGGCCGCCATCGCTCCCGGCCGCATCGTCGTCAGGGCTCCGACCGCGCTGGCGTAGCGCAGGATTTGCTCCATTGCCGATGGGTCTTGCAGGCTCTCTAGGCCTCGGCTGTCGAGCTGATGGACAAACCCGGCCAAAAAGGCATCGCCAGCTCCTGTTGTATCTTCGCTCTCAATACTATAGGCGGGCAGTTTGCCTTGGCCCTGCGGCGTGGCATAGCAACAGCCCTGGGCTCCAGCAGTCACCAGGACGGCCTTCAGCTGGGGCAGGCGGCTGAGAATAGCCAGCGGGTCATCCGTTTGAAACAGCCAGTGGGCCTCTTCCTGCGACAGCTTGAGGAGGTCCACCCGGTCCAGAAAAGATAAGATGCGTTGGGGTGCAAGGGAGCGGGAAGGAGCAGGAGCAGAGGGCACAGAATCATCCTCTGAGGCCGCTGCCGTTTCTGGCCAAAAGGCAGGTCTCCAGTTGATGTCCACAATTGTTGTCAAACCATACTGCTGGGCCCAGGTCAAGGCCTGAGCCATCGCTGCCCCCGTACCAGGATAGGCCAGACCTAAGGTTCCCATCACCAGATAGGTAGCTCCAGCAAACAGCGACTCATCTAACGCCTCAGCCTGCAGGTGAGCGTCGGCAAATCCTGCCGGGTCGGGCAGGTGAAAGCCAACAAACTGCCGGTCGCCTTTAGCATCTCGCATCACTAGCACGATTCGGGTAGGCGCACTGGGATGCCTTTGAACGGCATCACAGCCTACCCCTGCCGCCTGCAGTGTCTGGATTAACCGCTGGCCCGGTGCATCGGGACCCAAACAGCCAACAAAGTCAGCCGGTGTGCCCAGCTTTACTAAGGCCGAAGCCACGTTAGCCGGAGCACCTCCCGGCAGATCTTGCCAGTTGGCCAGGGGATTTTCGGATGGATCGGGTCGGCCAAACAGCCGATCAATCAGCCCCTCGCCCAGGCAAATAACTCTCCCACTCATGCCTCTGTCCCTGCAGACGGTTTCAAACAGCCTACCGAAACCTCACGCGGCAAGCCAACGACGGCAGATTTAGACCCTGTAATCAGTAAAGACGGCGCAGCACGTACTCAGAGAGATCCAGCAGAGCCTGACGCGACTCCGAGGGAGACAGCACCTGTAAACAGTCAAGGGCCTGACGAGCATGCTGAGCAGCCAGTTCCCGCGATCGCTCAATTCCGCGACTACTGTGAATCATAGCGAGAGCTTGCTCAAAATCACCAGACTCCGCAAACTCTCTCTCAATCAGCGTTGCTAAAAACGGGGCTTCTTCTAGGGCGTATAGGACAGGGGCCGTGAGATTGCCGCTTTTGAGATCCGACCCAGCAGGCTTGCCCAACACCTCATCGGAGCTAGTGAAGTCTAAGATGTCGTCCACAATTTGGAAGGCCAGTCCTAGATTGCGCCCATAGCCGTAGAGCTGGTCGCAGGCTGCCTCTGGCAAATCACTGAGCACACCCGCAGCTTTGGCGCTGTTGGCGATCAGCGAGGCCGTTTTGAAGTAGCTCTTTTCTAGATAAGCCTCTAGTGACAGCTCGGCATCAAACCGATTTAGCCCCTGCTGAATCTCCCCTTCTGCCAGATCCATAATGACTTGAGACAGCAGCTTGACCACTGTCAGGTTGTCCAGATTGGCTAGGTACCAGGAGGACTGGGCGAACAAGAAATCTCCTGCTAGCACCGCCACCCGGTTGGTAAAGCTGCTGTGCACTGTGGGCACACCACGTCTGACCTCGGCTTCGTCTACGACATCGTCGTGCACCAGGCTAGCTGTGTGAATCATCTCCGTGATTTCAGCGAGTCGCCGATGCTTGGCGGTGATGTCCTGGCTGGGCAGGGTTGCCCGCGACAGCAGGAGCACAATAGCTGGGCGGATGCGTTTTCCGCCAGCGTCAAACAGATGCTCTGCAGCAGCATAGAGAATGGGATGTCGGGCACCAACCAGGTTCCTGAGATTCTTGGTCAGTAATTTTAGATCAGTCTCAACCGGCGCGAAAAGAGAGGTTGCTGAAGTCATGGGCTACCGGCAAGGGCGGCTTAAGTTACGAAATTTTACATAATCTGTCTTCATTCTAAGACAAGCCCACGGTAAGTGAAAGAAAACCCTGACGTTATCCTGGCCTCGGGGGTTGAGTGCGAGCGCTAAATCCCTTAAGCAGCAGTCTCTTCCAGAAACCTACCGAGCTCAAAAATTTCCCTTAGCTTTTTGTAAATACTGGGGATAATTCCCTCAGACTCACAGCCAGTCTGTGTTAGACTCTTATTAAGAATTTCCAAAAAACTAAATATTCGAAGGTGCTTATGTGATAAGTGCCTTCAGTCCGGAGAAGGGCTCAGAGATGGAGTGCTGAATCAGAGCGTCAACGATAGTTGAGTTCTGTAATTCGTGTTTTCTTGAGCTAGCTTCGGTTCTGGCCAGTCTTTTGGGGCTATTTGTCTTTCTAGAGTCTCTATCGAGATCTTTAGAAGGCGGCTTCAGACCAGGTTGGCTTATTTTCAT
>JACVRP010000450.1 GCA_014534385.1 Cyanobacteria bacterium Co-bin13 | reverse complement strand
GGCCATGGCCGACGCCTTTGCGGAAAAATACCAACACTTCCCCTGGCAGGCTGTTTTTGTCAGCCCGATGAAGCGCACCATCGCCACTGCCAAGCCCCTGTGTCAGGCTGCTGGCCTGGAGATGCAGATCCGCGACGGCCTTAAAGAAATTGCCTACGGGCAGTGGGAAGGACAAACCCCTGAATACGTTAAGCAGCACTTTAATGACGAATATGTGCGCTGGCTCACCGAACCTGCCTGGAACCCACCCACCGACGGCGAAACCTCTGTGCAAATTGCCAGCCGCGCCTCTCTGGTAATTGCCGAGATCGAGGCCAAGCATAGTGAGGGCAACGTCCTGGTCGTGTCCCATAAAGCTACGATCCGCATTTTGCTGTGCAGCCTGTTGGGAATCGATATGGGCCGGTATCGTTATCGCATTGCACTCCCCGTCGCCTCTGTCACCGTCGTCCAGTTCGGCTCCCACGGTCCGCTCCTGGTTAAGCATGGCGATCGCTCTCACCTGCCGGAGGAGCTAGATGCCAGGCCAGGGACTTAGGCAGATTTCCGCTAAACCGCGCTAAACCCCCGTTTTTCCTGAAAGCTCTTAGAATCTCACTACCGAAGATTGTGAGCCCCCTATGGAAAATCAGAAGCCTATTTTCGACCTGAAAGGACAGTCTCCCCTCAATGCCGTGACTGAACTGCACTCCTTTTTTCGGGATATGCAGTCGTACTACAAAATTGCTCAGGGGCAGCTTTTGGGCAAAATCGAAACCGCCGACTCCACTGAAGCAGCCCACCTTAAAACGGAGCTAGATGAAATCAACCAGAAAATTGAGTACTTCCATGTGCTCAACAACGCCGCATCGATTGCCGATACGGTCATGCACACCCCGGCTATGATTGCTGAGTTTCGCTCAGAGGCATGAAAATTCTGGTCCTCAATGCCGGATCGAGCAGCCACAAAAGCTCTCTTTTTGACCTGGACCCAGCAGCGAACGATCTGACGCCTCCTGCCCCCGTTTGGCGGGGGCAGCTTGACTGGAGCCATCAGGCGGGCCAGGTAGAGCTGTCTGCCCACACTGCCGGGGGGGCCTCTATCGAGGAGGTGATCAAGACCGACTCCAAAATGGAGGGGCTGGAGCGCCTGTTGAAGACGCTGCACCAGGGGCCAACCCAGGTAATTGATGCTCTATCAGCAATCGATGTGGTGGGGCACCGGGTAGTCCACGGCGGGCCAGATTACAGCGACAGCGTTGCCATCTCTGAGACGGTCAAAACCACCATCCGCGAACTGATTCCCCTGGCCCCCTCGCACAATCCGGCTAACCTGGAGGGGATTGAGGTACTGGAACAGCTGCTTGGAGACGTGCCTCAGCTGGCGGCGTTTGACACTGCCTTTCATGCTGGGCTGCCCGCTGCTGCCGCTACCTATCCCGGCCCCTACGCCTGGTGGGAAAAGGGCATTCGCCGCTATGGGTTTCACGGCATTAGCCATCGCTATGGGGCGCAGCGGGCAGCCCAGCTATTACAGCGCGATCTGGCTGAGCTAAAGCTGATTACCTGCCATCTCGGCAATGGCTGCTCTCTGGCGGCAGTGGCCGGAGGTCAGAGCATCGACACCACCATGGGCTTTACGCCGCTAGATGGGCTGATGATGGGCAGCCGCTCCGGCAGCGTTGATCCAGGGATTTTGATTCATCTGATGCGCAGCGAAGGCTACAGCGCTGATCAGCTCGATCATCTGCTGAATAAGGAGTCGGGCTTGCTGGGGGTTTCGGGCGTGTCTAACGATTTGCGGGCAGTGGTGGATGCGATCGCAACCCAAAACCCCCGCGCTCAACTTGCCCTTGATCTATTCATTCACCGCCTGCGCCGTGAAATTGGCGGCATGCTAGCCAGTTTAGGCGGCTTAGATGCGCTGGTCTTTACGGCAGGCATTGGCGAAAACAGCCCGCTGGTGTGGGAAAAGGCCAGTGCCGCCTTTCAGTTTTTGGGGTTAAGGCTAGATCCTGCCAAGCTTGAGCGATCCCCGGAGGATCGAGACATTGCCGCTGCCGATTCGGCTGTGCGGGTGCTGGTGATTCACACCCAGGAGGAGTGGGCCATTGCCCAAGACTGCGTGGCCCTTTGCCAGGCGCAATCAGGCTAGGTCCACAGCCGCCACCAGGCCAAACACGATAAATAGCCCGCCTCCCAACAGCATGAGCGTTTTTTCAGAAAGGCGTCCGGCGACCAGCTTGCCAAAAAGTACCGCTATGGCAGCACAGATGGCGTGGCCCAGTGTGGCCCCAACGGCAACGCCAAAGGGGTTGTTGCCTGCAGCCAAGGTAATAGTGGCAATCTGAGTGCGATCGCCCCACTCCGCTAAAAAGGTCAGGGTCAAGGCTTTAGAAATGATCGACCAGGGCGCAACGGCGGTGGGCAACGTGCCCGATTCTTCTAAGAGTTCTGCCGCTTCTCTGCATTCGCCTTCCAGGGTTTCCTTACCCGACATTTGCAGGGCATCGTACAGCATCTTCAGGCCAAACCCCAAAAACAAAGCGACCTCTGCCGCTTTGACATAGTGCCTGGGCAGCAGCCCAGCTACCTGCCCCGCCAAAACTGAAATAATTGTCATTGCTGCCAGCGCTGCGATCGCACCCACAAAGACCCAGCGGCGTGGATGGCGAGTGGCCAAAATAGCGGCAATAAAAAAGGTTTTATCGCCCAATTCCGCAATGGTAATTAGTAGAAGACCGGCAGTAAAAGCTGATAACATTGGGTATTTTACAGGGTTAGCACAGAGAAACTGAAGCTATTCTTGCCTAGAATCTCTTTACAAACCTACAGCAAACACCCCGAGCAAAGCTACTGTTTCACTATAAAGAATAGTCATAGAGCTATTTCATTAGGGTATTTCATTATTGATTCATTTTTTGATTAAATCCTCTCAATCTTTTATGGGAATGACGGCTGCTTTGGAAGCAGTCTGTTCCTTAAGATTGCTGACTGCTCATCGTTCTACAGCCGATTCATTTTCTAACAACATCCTATCTACCCGCTGCACATCTTTAGCAAACAAGCGACGATGCTCTAGCAGCTCCTGATCTTCTGCGGTACGAGTTTGGATCCCCCCTGCCCCCCTTACTAAGGGGGGATTACCGGGAAAGCTGTCCTTTAAGGAGTTGGGGGGATTTTGTAACGAGCATTTTGTACCTCAATAGACTTAAGAAACGCTATAGCTAAGTACGTGACCTGAATTAAACGTCGCTGTCATTGCGAG
>JACVRP010000263.1 GCA_014534385.1 Cyanobacteria bacterium Co-bin13 | reverse complement strand
TCGCTAACCAGCACATCGGGGATAGACTGCTCCAGGCACAGCAGCGCCTCCTTGACCGAGGCCGCCGCTATCACTTGAGCCCCCGCCCCCTCTAAAACCGTTGCAATGTAGTCGCGGTTGTCGTCATGATCTTCAACCAGCAGCACCTGAGTCTGCGCTAGGGAAGAACCAGCCTGAAAATGGGGTTTGCCTGCAGGCGGTTCGGCTAACCGTAGCGGTTCTAGCATTGGCGCAAGGGGCAGGTGGACCGTGAAGGTCGAGCCCAACCCCTCACCCTTACTGTAGGCATGGATCTGGCCCCCGTGCAGCTCGACTAGGTGGTATGCGATCGCAAGCCCCAGCCCCAGGCCGCCATAGACCCGAGTGGTGGTGCTATCAGCCTGCCGAAAGCGATCAAATACGTGCGGCAAAAACTCAGCCGGAATGCCAATTCCGGTGTCGGTAACCATAAGCTGAGCAAAATTCTCGCTGCCCTCGACTGCTCCACCGCCCTGATCTCCCGCAGGCTCCCTAGCCTCAGCCTTAACCACCGCCAGCCCCACCTCAATTCGCCCCCCCTCAGCAGTAAACTTGATGGCGTTGGAGAGCAGATTCAGCATGATTTGCTGCAGCCGCTCGGGGTCTCCCAAAACTTTGCTGGCCATCGGGTCGAGCCGAGTTTCAACCTGAATCGACTTAGCCTCAAGGAGGGGCTGGACAGTCTCCAGCACAAAGCCCAGCAGTTTAGTTAGGTTCACTGGGCAAATCGACAGCCGCAGCTTGCCCTGCATCAGCTTAGACACGTCTAGCAGGTCTTCAATCAGTTTGGCCTGGGAGCAGGCGTTGCGATTAATTGTCTCCAGGGCTCGGGTCACCGTTTCCTCATCCAGTTCTCGGGTGAGCAGTAGGCGAGACCATCCCAGGGTGGCATTGAGGGGCGTGCGTAGCTCGTGGGAGACCAGCATCAAAAACTCATCTTTCATGCGGTTGGCGGCCTCCGCCTGCTGACGGGCAGCCTGTTCCCGAATGATCTGCTCATGGATAGCTTCGGCCTGCTTGCGCTCCGAAATGTCCTCAATCGTGCCCACCTGGCCCAGCAGCTGCCCATGGTCCGACAGCATGGGAGAGGTGCGGACCTGAACCCAGCGCACCTGCCCATCGGGCGGACAGATGCGAAATTCGGTGGAATAGGCCCAGCCCTTATGCATAAAGTCCAGCCAGTCTGGCAAAACGCGATCGCGATCTTCGGGGTGCATGAACATCGACCAGCCCAACTTCCAGTTATCCTCTAGCCGGAAGCCGCAGATAGCCTGACAGCTGGGATTGGTGTAGGTGCAGCGGCCACTGGTATCGGTGAGAAAAATGCCAATGGGAGAACAGGCGCTGAGAGAGCGAAACCGTTCCTCACTGCGCTTCAGCTCACTGTTGATTAGGGTCAGCTGAGCCGCCTGCCGCTGCACCTCCAGGGTCTTTTTAAACAGGTCCACAAAGACAGCCACCTTGGAGGTCAAAATGGCCGGGTCAATCGGCTTGAGCAGGTAGTCTACCGCCCCCAACGCATAGCCCGTAAAAGCCGACGTCTCGCCCGTGTGGAAGGCCGTCAGGAAAATAATCGGCGTATGGCACGATCGCTCCCGCTGGCGAATCAGGGTTGCTGTTTCAAACCCATCGATTCCCGGCATCTGCACATCCAGCAAAATTACGGCAAAGTCTTGATTCAGCAAGCACCGTAGCGCTTCCTCCCCTGAGTGCGCTTTGACCAAATTTTGGCCGGGCCGTTCGAGCATCGCCTCTAGGGCGGCCAGGTTTTCTGGATGGTCGTCCACTAGGAGCACGTTTACAGTTGAGTCTAGCAGCATGCTGAATTTCGATGTCTTCGCGTTCTTGCGTGAGGGGGCTGGGGTAGAGGCAGGCTGGCTTGAGGCCAGTGTCTAGTCCTCACCGGGTTAGCCTCTACTGGTACAGCCAAACCCGCAGCAGCGACAGCAGCTGGTCGGTGTCTACGGGCTTGGTAATGTAGTCGGAGGCCCCAGCTTCGATGCACTTTTCGCGATCGCCTTTCATGGCCTTTGCCGTTAGGGCAATGATGGGCAGGCTGCTGAACTGTTCGACCCCTCGAATGTGGCTAATGGTCTGATACCCATCCATTTCGGGCATCATCACATCCATAATGACCAGATCGACGTCTGGATTGTTCTGCAGCAGGGCAATGCCATCTCGCCCATTCTCGGCGTAGATGACCTTCGTGCGGTGGCGCTCCAGCAAACTGGTGAGGGCGAAGATATTGCGCACATCGTCATCGACAATCAGCACCTTTTTCTCTGCCAGCACCGGGTCGCTCTGCTGCAGCTGCTCTAGCATCATCCGTTGAGAGGTGGGCAGGTTGGTCTGCGGTCGGTGCAGAAACAGAGACGTCTCATCTAGCAGGCGCTCAGGAGACTTAACATCCTTGATGATAATGGTGTCTGAGATGCGGCGCAGTTCGGTTTCTTCCTCTGGCGTTAGATCCTTGGCCGTATAGACAATGATCGGCAGATGCTTTAAGTGCAGCTCCTGATGAATCCGCTCGATCAGTTCAAAGCCGGTCATGTCGGGCAGGCCTAGATCTAACACCAGACAGTCGTAGGGCCTGGTACGTAAAGCCTCCAGCGCTTCTGCTCCCGTCCCGACCGCTGTACTGGCCACATCGCTATTGCCAATTAGCTCGACAATGCTGTGGCTCTGGGGCTCGTCGTCTTCGACAATCAGGAGATTTCTGACCGGGCGCTCAATGAACTGCTTGATCTCGGCCAGGGCTTGGGAGATAGACTCACTGCTGATGGGTTTTTGGAGAAACGCCAGGGCCCCCTGCTGCAGTCCCCGCCTCTGCCCATCTTCAACGGACATGAGATGGACCGGAATGTGGCGGGTTGTCAGCTCGTGCTTGAGCCGATCGAGCACCATCCAGCCATCCATCATGGGCAGGCGAATGTCGAGCATGATGGCAGCAGGCTTGAATTCTCGAGCTAAGGCGAGTCCAACATCGCCTCGGGTCGCCACAATGCCCTTAAATCCGCACTGTCGGGCCATGTCCAGCAAGATGCTGGCAAAGTTGAGGTCATCTTCCACAATCAGCAGCGTCTGGTCACCGGGCTGCAGCGTATCGCGATCGTCCTCAATGTCCTGCTCCAGCAGCAGGGTCGATAGGGGTTCGGCGATTGGCGGGCTAGCAGCAGGCTGCCAGGTTGATCCGGGCAGCGGGAGGGCCAGCGGTCGCCGCTGCGATCGCAGCCCCTCTCCATCGTCGCGGCTTTCCCGGTAGACGCGGGCTAGCGAGCTGCTCTCCCCATCGCGACCTCGGGGATAGGGGTGGGGCAGGTAGAGCGTGAAGGTGCTGCCGCGACCTAGCTGGCTGGCCAGCTTAATCTCACCGTGCAAAAGGCGGCTGATTTCGCGGCTGATCGACAGGCCCAGTCCGGTGCCGCCATAGCGGCGGCTGGTGGTGCCATCGACCTGCTGAAAGGCTTCAAAAATGATCTGCTGCTTATCAGCCGGAATGCCAATGCCGGTATCCGTTACGGCAAAGGTAATCACCTGGTCAGCGCTGTTGAGGGCATCGTGGTTGGGGCTCCAGCCCTGGGTGGCCACGCCGATATCAAGCCTGACCTGGCCCTGATCGGTGAATTTAAAGGCGTTTGCCAGCAGGTTCTTCAGTACCTGCTGCAGCCGCTTTGAGTCGGTGTGGAGGGCTACGGGGAGACGCTCATCTAGATGGATTGTGAAGTCTAGCTGTTTGTCTTGGGCGACCTGGTGGAAGGTGCGCTCAATGTGACCGCGCAGATCTCTAAAGGGCACCGGCTCAATCTCGACCGACAGCGTCCCCGATTCAATCTTGGCCAGGTCGAGAATGTCGTTAATTAGCTCCAGCAAATCCGTTCCCGAAGAATGAATTGTGCGGGCATATTCCACCTGTTTGTGGCTCAAGTTGCGATCGCTATTGTCAGAGAGCAGCCGCGCCAAAATCAGCAGGCTGTTGAGCGGTGTCCGCAGCTCATGGGACATGTTGGCCAAAAACTCGGACTTGTACTTAGAGGTCAGCGCCAGCTGCTCGGCTTTTTCCTCTAGAGAGAGGCGCGCCCGCTCAATCTCCTGGTTTTTACGCTCTACCTCACGCTTTTGCAGCACCAGCAGCTCGGCTTTTTCCTCTAGCTCCTCGTTGGTCTGCTGCAGCTGTTCCTGCTGACTCTTGAGCAGTTCCTCCGAGGCTTTGAGCGATTGGGCCTGCTGCTCTAGCCGCTGGTTGGTCTCGGTCAGCTCCTTTTGCTGGGTCTGCAGCTCCTCTGCCAGAGATTGAGACTGCTTCAGCAGTTCCTCAGTCCGCATACTGGCCGCAATCGTATTGAGCACGATCGCGATGCTCTCAGTGAGCTGATCGAAAAAGGTCAGGTGGATCTCACTGAAGCGGTGGAAGGAGGCTAGCTCAATCACCGCTGTGACCTGCCCCTCAAACAGCACGGGCAGCACAACAACATTCAGCGGGCTGGCTTCGCCCAGGCCCGAGCTGATCTTGATATAGTCTGAGGGGACTTCGGTAAGCAGAATGCGCTCCTTCTCCAGGGCACACTGGCCGACCAGCCCTTCGCCCAGGTGAAAGCGGTTGGCCAGGTGCTTGCGCTCTCGGTAGGCGTAGGTGCTGATGAGCTTGAGGTAGGCGGTCTGGCTGTCGCTCGTGTCCATTAGGTAGAACATGCCGTGCTGGGCAAAGACCAGCGGGGCCAGCTCAGACAGAATCAGCTTAGACACGGTTTCAAGATCGCGCTGGCCCTGCAGCATGCGGGTGAACTTGGCCAGGTTGGTCTTGAGCCAGTCTTGCTCGGTATTCTTTTGCGTGGTCTCCCGCAGGTTGGCAATCATCTGGTTGATGTTGTCCTTGAGGGCGGCCACTTCTCCCTCGGCCTCGACCGCAATGGAGCGAGTGAGGTCACCCTTGGTCACGGCGGTAGCAACCTCTGCGATCGCACGCACCTGAGTGGTCAGGTTAGCCGCCATGGCGTTCACGTTGTCGGTCAGGTCTCGCCAGGTGCCTGCCGCACCAGGGACCTTCGCCTGACCACCGAGCTTGCCCTCAATGCCCACCTCACGGGCCACCGTTGTCACCTGGTCAGCGAAGGTGGCTAGCGTGTCGATCATCTCGTTGATCGTATCGGCCAGGGTTTCGATCTCGCCTTTGGCATCCAGCATCAGCTTGCGCTTCAGATCACCGTTGGCCACGGCGGTCACGACCTTGGCAATGCCCCGCACCTGGGCTGTCAGGTTGCCCGCCATCGAGTTTACGTTGTCGGTCAGGTCTTTCCAGACACCGGCCACGCCCATAACGTTGGCCTGCCCGCCCAGCTTGCCTTCGGTGCCCACCTCACGGGCCACCCGAGTCACCTCCGAGGCAAAGGAGCTGAGCTGATCCACCATCGTGTTGATCGTGTTTTTCAGGTCGAGAATCTCCCCTTTAACGTCAACCGTGATTTTTTTAGAGAGGTCACCATTGGCAACCGCCTTAGTAACTTCGGCAATGCTACGCACTTGG
>JACVRP010000609.1 GCA_014534385.1 Cyanobacteria bacterium Co-bin13 | reverse complement strand
CTGCGTTTAAGCCCGCTTTTCGGATTGAGGACCAGTCGCTACCGAAGGGCCTATGCTGTCACTTCTCCACCTGAAGGGAGGGAATTGCACCCTCACAACCATTGAGTTGTCAGGCCATTTCTGACCTGCCTCTCTTCCTTGAATCTACTGATTCATTTCGAGAGAACGAATCGCACCCTAACCCGTTGACAGACAACCCCTGTCTCAGGGCTTTGCCTATTTTAGGCCGCTCTGTTAATTCAGCAATGTCAAGGGCTGCCATTTTTTCGGGGATTCCTACCCGTTGATTTCAAAGGAATCCCTGAAATGCTTCAAATTCAATACTTCTTGCCGACTGCCTTGGGCGAGTCGGCACAGCCTCCTGTGACTGTAAATCCCCCAGTCCAGCCGAGGCGCAGACGGTTGCGCCTATACCTCGTCGGCTCCGAGGCCGACACCCGCAGCGCCATCGATAGCCTGCACATCTTGGGCTATGCTGAGCGCTTTGAGTGGAGCCGGGTCATCACTATTCCTGACAACGGTGTAGTGATACGCCCCGACCCCGACGACGTTTTGCGCTATCTGCAGCGCTATCGTTCGCCCTGATTCTTGGGGGCGGATGGGTAGGGATTCCCACGCAGAGCATGGGAACGAGATGTTTTCCTCGCAGCCCCGCGTCTTCCCTATCTCCCCACCTTAGGCAATCTCCTCATTCACCGGGAAGCGATTCATGCTCTCAATTGCCAGTCGAGCATTGCCCCGCAGCTTGTCAGAGATGTAGGGCACGTGGGGAATCTGGGAGAGAAAATCCAGGGTGCGGCGGAGCATGCGCACCACGTCGCCCTCATCCAGGTTGGTGTTTTGACCCAGGTCAGCCCATTCAACCTGGTTGGCCCACTGCTCAACCAGCCCCACCAGCTCATACTCCATCCACACGGGCGCGACTAAATGGCGGCGATGCTGCTGCTGAAATAGCTCCCGGCGAATGCCTCGCAACCCTTCTAAAGCTTCGACGGCTGTAGACGAGAGGCTGTAGCCGCTCCAGCTGTCGGGGCGGGCAGTTTCGGTGACCAGGGCAGCACAGGCGGCCGCCAGCTCAGACGGAGTGAGGTGGTCTAGCTCGCCCGAGGCCAGCGCTAGCCCCAACCACAGTTCGTTGTCGCCCCGGATGGCGGCAGCCACTTCTCCCATTGAGGTGGGTTTGTAATCTTCCAGGCAGCCGAAGTATTCCAAAATTTCGGCAATGCTGAGAAACTCCTGCCAGTAGCGGCCCGTATACTCCGACAGCTTTTGGATCCGCTCGTAAAACTCTTCCTCTAGCTGCTTCACCCGCTTTTGCCGCTTTAGTAGGGCGTTGGGGTTGTCCCACTGGCGGGCTGGGTGCTGGTCGATTTGGGTTTCTATTTGCCGCAGCCGGTCTAGCTGGTTTTTGACCTCCGGGGCCATCATTTCCAGCGGAGGGGGGGTGGGAATGCGGGCGGCAATGGTGGCGGTGTGGGCGTCGCCGCTGCGATGCTGCCCTGGTTTCACCGGCATTTCTGGGGGTGGAATCAGCGGGTCTACCTGCTGCAGCCGAGGAAAGTCAGCATGCAGGCCCACCACATCTGATCCGGCGACGACGTACCAGTGATTGTCCTGGGTGAGGCAGATCAAATAGGGGAACTGGCCCGCGCCAGGAACTTTGAGCACCAGCACAGCGGGCAGCGGTTCGGCTACCGGCACATGCTTGCCTTTAAGGGAGAGAATGGTGCCTGCGATCGCAAACGGCACCATCTGCCCCACATCTTCAGACAGCACCTCAGCGGCCTGCTGCTGCAGAATCTTGAGCAGGCGGCGCTCCTCCTTGGCCCGCTCCTTGAGCTTGGCATAG
>JACVRP010000146.1 GCA_014534385.1 Cyanobacteria bacterium Co-bin13 | reverse complement strand
GTATTACGGGGGTTTCTGGATCGGGTAAGTCCTCGCTGATTTCCAACACGTTGTTCCCCGCGCTTGCACAGCGATTATTCAAATCGCGCGAAGCAGCGGGTCAACACGACCGCATCGAAGGGCTCGAAAATCTCGACAAAGTGATCGTCATTGACCAGTCGCCCATTGGCCGCACCCCCCGCTCCAACCCAGCGACCTATACCGGCGTTTTCGACGTCATCCGCAACCTCTTTACCGAGACGATTGAGGCCAAAGCGCGAGGCTACAAAGCCGGGCAGTTTTCCTTCAACGTCAAGGGCGGTCGCTGCGAAGCCTGCAGCGGTCAGGGGGTAAACGTGATTGAGATGAACTTCCTGCCCGATGTCTACGTGCAGTGCGAAGTCTGCAAGGGAGCCCGCTACAACCGAGAAACCCTGCAGGTGAAGTACAAGAGCAAGAGCATTGCCGACGTGCTCAACATGACGGCAGAAGAAGCCGCCGACTTCTTCCAAAACATTCCCCAAGCAGCCAGCCGTCTGCAGACGATGGTCGATGTGGGCCTGGGCTACATTCGGCTGGGCCAAACTGCCCCCACCCTATCCGGCGGTGAAGCCCAGCGGATGAAGCTAGCCTCAGAACTGGCCCGCCGCTCCACCGGCAAAACCCTCTATCTGATTGACGAACCCACCACCGGACTGTCCTTTTATGACGTGCATAAGCTGCTGGACGTGGTGCAGCGGCTGGTAGATCGGGGCAACTCAGTGCTGATGATCGAGCACAACCTGGACGTGATCCGCTGTGCCGACTGGATCATTGACCTGGGACCAGAGGGCGGCAACCGGGGCGGCGAGATCATCGCCGAGGGCACTCCCGAAGAGGTGGCGCAAAATCCCCGTTCCTACACCGGCAAATACCTGGCACGGGTCCTAGAACAACACCCCCCCACCCCAATTCCCCAACCCATTGAAGCCGGTTAACAATCGATCCAACTATAGAGACGCCGTAGAGACACTATGAATCGCGTCTCTACGGCACATCCGCCTCTATACTTGAGCATGGCCGCAGCAGGCGACCCGTACATTTAGATAGATGGTTCACGCCTAAATAATTGCCAGAATGAACTCAGTCCACTGACTGACAGCATGAACGAGGCAGCCTTTCAAACACTCTGGGGTATTTTAGGCGGCATCCTAACCCTTAATCCCGATGCTTTTAGCTCCCTGCGCAGCCTGCCAAACATCAATGTTGACACCGTTGGCCTGCTAATCGTGCTGCTGGCAGGGCTTTCCCAGGAGCTGGCCCAGGCCATCATCCTGTTCGTCAACCGGGTGCGGCCGCTGCGGTTCGTCGTCAGCCTGCTGCTGGGGGCGGTTCTCTTTGTATTTGGCTACATTTTCTGGGGGCTGAGTGTCTGGGGCGTGGGGCTAGTGTTTCTCTCGCCGTCGATACCGCTACGAACGGTGGCTGATGTTTTGGCCTTTAGCTACCTGCCCCTAGTGTTTAGCTTTTTTGGGGCAATGCCCTATTTGGGAGTGCCCATTTTGCGGCTGCTGGCAGTGTGGAACCTGCTGGCGATGGTCGTCGGGTTTTCGGTGCTGGCCGATTTATCAGCACGGGCTGCCTTCGCTCACGTGCTGGTGGGCTGGGTGGTTCTGGTCACGCTGCAGCAAACGGTCGGTCAGCCCATCGCCAATTTAGGGCATTGGCTGTTTAACAAGGCCGCCGGGGTGAAGATCGTGCGCGACCAGGAGGCGGTCAAGGAGCTGATTTACGGAGCCTTTCCCGAGCTGGAGCAGGCCCCTCAGGCCGGTGCCCTGGTCCAGGGGCCGGGGACGGCGGGCAACCTCTCCCTGGAGACCGGTCAAGGAGGTGCTTCTTTCGAGCCGACGGCAGTGGGGCAGTCAAACACTGGCCCTTTGGAGCGATCGCATTCCCCCAATCTAGAGTCTGCTGCCTATGGCCCCGAGGTTCACCCCTTCCCGGATCTGGCTCCCCGCTCTAGCCGTCGCCGGATCGACCGCAGGCTAGGTCAGCGGCTCCTGCAGCTTCTGGGGCTGGCCCTGCTGGCGCTGCTGGTAGTGGTTACCCTAGACCCGCTCCGCAATGTAGTAGACGACTGGTATACCCAGTCGGATCCGCTGCTGGCTTTTATCTTTGATCTGTTTTGGATCAGCTTAGTCGCCCTGGCATTTGGGGCTCTGTTAGCTCCCATTGAGGCATTGGGCTGGTGGGCCGGTTGGTATGGAGACGACATTCAAACGGCAGGCCATACAGACGACGATCCCTCCGACGATCCCTCTGGCGAACTCGATATCACCTACCACCGCTACATCGTGTACCTGGACGGCATTGGCCAAACTAACCAGGATTATCAGCCTGCGGTGGCTCACTTCTTAGATGAGCTGGAACAGGAACTGCCCCAGGACATGCGGTTGATCAAAGGGCTCATGTCTTACTCGGTGCTCAACCGGGCCCTGACTCAAGATCGGCCCCTGGCCTTTTTCTGGCGGCTGGCTGACCAGTTCAAAGACTGGCGGCTAGGGGGCGGGCTGCTAGCGCTCTTCGTTAACATGCGCAACGTGCTGGTCGTCAGCGTTTCGGCAGACTTGCGCTACGGCCCCATTTTTAACCGGGGCATTGCTCAGCAGATCTACACCACGCTGGTGGAGCAGGGCTACCCGGCTCAGGGCGGCATTCCCATTACGCTGATTGGCTATAGCGGCGGTGGCCAAATCGCGATGGGCGTACTGCCGTTTCTCAAGCGAGCCTTGAGAATTCCGATTGAGGTGATCTCGCTGGGGGGCGTGATCAGCGGCAATGTTAGGGCTTTGGAGGTAGAGCAGCTCTATCATCTAGTAGGCAAAAAGGACGTTGTGGAGAGACTGGGGCCGATTTTCTTTCCCCGCCGCTGGCCTATTTCTAAGCTCTCCTACTGGAACCGGGCTAAGGAAAAGGGCCGCATCAGCTTTATCAGCCTGGGGCCAGTGGGTCATCAAATTCCAGGTGGCATTATGGACCCAGAGGCCCACCTGGACGATGGCCGCAGCCACCTGCAGCAAACCCTGGATCTCACCCTGGAGATTCTCAATGGCGACATGCGAAAACTGCTGGAGGCTCGCCGTCTGAATCTGGAGGCTCCTGGCACCTACTACTTTTACCAGGCCAAGGCCTTTAACCAGCTCTCCAGCTACCCGCTCCACCAAACCGTCGACTCAACCCTGTACCACCCCATCGGGGAGTGGGTAGGGCGGCTAATCTTGCCAGCGCGGGAAAAGCGGCGCAAAGTGGGCGGGGTGCTGTTTGAGATCCACCAGGCTCCGCTCGACTTTGCCCACCACATCGGGCAGATTGTACCGCTGCGGTGGGTCCACAGCCCGGGAGTAAAGGACCGGCGGCGGCGGGTGATGCGAGACATCCACTTTAGTGCTGAGACAGAATATTCCTACCGCCAGGGGCTGATTCATCCCATTCGCCTGAACCACTGGCGCATGGTTGATCCGCTGGAATCGCTGGCTGGGGCTCGCCCGCTCAACGATATGATAGTCACGCTGCCTGGCTCGGTACAGGTGTGGGAGCAGCGGTCTGGGACAAGCAAACCTGCTCCAGCAGACCGGTCTGAAGACACTGGTGAGGCTGCCCCCACAAGCATCGCACTCCACATCAGCCAGGATCCAGTTCAGGTCAGCGGTCGCTTCTATGCCCTGGTGAAATTTCTGGGGCCGGTCAATGGCTCACCGGAGGAGTATCGGGTCATACACTACAGCCGCAAAACTCAAGACTTCACTGGGCCGGAAGAGGTGGTTTGTCTGCCGGAGGTCGTGCCTGACCCCAACGATACGCCGGCTGCCGTTAACCAGGACATCGAACATTCCCCTGCCAACCCGCAGGGCTGGTATATCTATGGGGCCAAAGACACCAGCGGTCGATTTATTGTGCAATCACTGCTGCCTCGCTGCCTGCTGAGGCTGCAGCCCGACCGGTTGATTAGCGATGTTGAAGAGGGTTACCACTTTATTCGCCAAGAGACTTGGCACGATTTGCTCAAGCAAAAAGGGACTACCCATTCGGTGCTGATCAGCCCTCGCCACGCCGCTCTAGAGGCAGCCCTGGCAGAATGGCAGGAAGGCGACCAGGCTTTGCTGGTTCATGTTTACGGCGGCATTGGCGGCAACAAAAAGGAGCCTGCCGCCCAAGGTCCGGTTTACTTTGGTCACTTTGCCTATGGTGTGGCGACCGTGGTGCGTGAGCCTCTGGCCGGCGAACTGATATTCGACATTGTTTACCGCCAGGTCTACACCCACAACACTTTTGGTATTGTGGCTGGCAGGCTGCACTGGTCTCGCTACATGGGCGATCGCCAGTGGGGCTTTTTAGGCACCCGTCCGGTCTCCGATATTTTGATTAAGCTGCCCGCCTATACTCAGCCCTTTGACTTTGATGGTCACAGGCGCTGTGCCCTGACCGGGCTGATCAACCAGCTCGATATCATGACTGCCCGCTACCGCACCGGCGATGGCACTGGCGGCACCTTCATTGGCCCGGCCAACAACTGCGCCCAAGACTCTAACCAGGCCCTCTATGCCAGCGTCAAGCGGCTGGAGGAAGCGATTAACCGAGATCAGGCTTATTTCCGGCAGTGGGCGGACGAGCACCCAGAGCAGGCTCAGCGTTTTGCTCAGCTGCTAAAGCTGCGCCGGTCGATTCAACGGCAGCTGCTGCCCTTTGGCAGCGCTCGCGCTGACTGGGAGACAAGCGATCGCACCTTGGGCAGCAACCTAGAAGACTTTCCTCTCAAATCCCTGGGCCGGGGACTAGTAAGCTGGCGCACCATGCTCCCCCGCAAAGCCAGCGACACGGTTACTAAGGTGTTTCTCGATCACGGGGCCACTCTTTGGGTGCTACGCACCAATCAAGTTGGCGGCTATGATCCCGATATCGAACCCATTTCTCCCTTGACCCTGTAGCTATGCCTATTGATATTGCCCTGCTTGCCCACAACGGCAAAAAAGACGACATGGTAGCTTTAGTCGATCGCTACCGGGCCATTTTGTCGCGCTACCGTCTGGTAGCGACTGAAACCACAGGTCAGCGCATTGCTCAGGGCACCGGTTTAGAGGTCACCTGCCTGGCCCCCGGCGCGCTAGGCGGTGACGCTCAAATTGCCGCCCGCATTGTTGAAGGTGAAATTGGAGCAGTCGTCTTTCTGATTGACCCGCTTTACGCCCAGTCCCACGAGCCTTATATCCAGACTATTTTGAGGGTCTGTGAACTGCACAACGTGCCCCTGGCCACAAACTTGGCCACTGCGGCAGCAGTGATTACCCATCTGGGCAAATTCCGGGTGGGTCACCTGATCTTTAACCCCATCGCTGGGCAGGGCGATCCAGACAACGACCTAGCCCTAATCCGGCGTCTGCTAGAACCCCAGGTGCAGCTCAACGTGATCTGCACCGAAGTAGGGGTGAGCCCGGCGGCTCAGGCCAAAGCAGCCCTAGAAGTCGGCACGGATCTGATTATTGCTTCTGGTGGCGACGGTACTGTCTCCGCCGTTGCCGGAGCAGTCATGGGCACCGATACTCCCCTGGGCGTCATTGCCAGGGGCACCGCCAATGCCTTTGCCACGGCTTTGGGCATTCCCACCGATATCCCGGGGGCCTGTGAGACGATTTTGTCGGGCACCACCCTCAAAGTCGATGGAGCCCGCTGCAACGACGAGCCCATGATCTTGCTTGCCGGCATTGGCTTCGAAGCCGGATTTGTCGAGCGGGCCAATCGAGATCTAAAAAATCGGCTGGGGCCACTGGCCTATCTGCTCGCTGGGGTGCAGCAGTTTAACGAGGGTGAGATATTCCAGGCCAGCATCCAGATTGATGGCAAGGAAAGTGAGGTGCAGTCGGGGGCGATCACCATTGCCAATGCCGCCCCGCCCACGTCGGTACTGGCCCAGGGGTTTGGCAACGTCGTGTTTGACGACGGCCTGTTAGATGTAACCATTGCCACTAGCCAAACCCGGCTTCAAAGCTTCAACGCGCTAACAAGCCTGTTTGCCTCTGCCCTGGTCAACTCGCCCACCAACCGGGAGGACATCATCTGTCTGAGAACGGCCAAAATTAAAGTCAGCACCGACCCTCCTCAAAAAATCGCTGTGGATGGGGAAATCCTTGGCACAACGCCGATTGAGGTGGAATGTCTGCCCAATGCCTTAACCGTGTTTGCCCCCCTATCTGCCATAACGGCTTGAGCAGCTATGCACTAGGCATAACTATCAGGCATACCCCTTCTGCGAGGGCAGGAACTGTGTGTATCTCTTTCCTAAAGGTACTGATGGCGCAATTTAGGGATGAAATATGCAGCAGTTACCCAGGGTGGCGATCGTGTCAGCAGGCTTACCTAAGGCTTGAGGTTGAACCAACGGCCCAGTTTTAAGTCTGCTGAGCAGCCAGGTTTATAGGAATGGGCCCGTGAATCAGCTTTCGCGCCACTATGACAGAATTCAGCGAGACTTGAGCGATTGGAGCAAAAAAACGGTCCTTCAACAGGTTTATAGAAGGTTTCATCAGCAAATTGCTCAGCGGCTGGTTGAGCTTCCGGGCGGCTGTACTGTGGAGTTGGGATCGGGCATCGGCAATATTCGGGCAGTCATTCCTGACTGTGTCTGCACCGATCTCTTCCCCAATCCCTGGATTGATCGGGTTGAAAATGCTTACCAGCTTTCCTTTGCCGACGAGGCTGTGGCTAACCTGATTTTGTTCGATGTTTTTCATCACCTCAGGTATCCCGGTTCGGCCCTGCGGGAGTTTCATCGGGTGCTAAAAACTTCAGGTCGTTTGCTTTTGTTTGAGCCCTGCCTTAGCCTGTTGGGGCTGCTGGTGTACGGGCCCCTGCATCCAGAACCTTTGGGTCTGGGGCAAGACATCATCTGGTTTGCCGAGGCTGGCTGGTCGCCTAGCGCTACTGACTATTACGCTGCCCAGGGCAATGCGTCTCGCATATTTCTGCGAAATATTCCCCCAAGGCTGCTGGCAGACTGGTCGGTTGTTGAGGTAAAACGGCTGTCGGCAATTTCCTATGTGGCAACGGGAGGCTATTCTAAACCTCAGCTCTATCCACCCTCGGCGCTGCCGCTAATGCAGGGCCTTGATGCAGTGTGTGGCTGCCTGCCCTGGCTGTTTGCTACCCGGCTGTTGATTATTCTGGAGAAGAAATAGCTGTAAAACCGTGAACCTGACCGTATATGAGCTGAATTTCTGTTTTCTAGTGTAGTGGACTGTCATACCTAAAATGGTGCTTTAGGGTGTCATTGCGAGCGAAGCGCGGCAATCTTTACAAAGTAGCTGCTCCACATAGATTGCTTCGCTCAGCTCGCAATGACAATGCACAGTTTTAGCCTTGACGATCCAGTAGGAAGGAGTCTAATGATTGTTCATGGTTGATTGGCTGTTGCGTCACCGGGTAGGGCTTTTTCTGGTGCTGTGGGCAGGGGTGCTCCTGCTGCTCCACAGCCCTCAACAGAGCTATCTGGCCCACGATGAGGGCTATTATGCCCAGCAGGCCCGCTGGATTTTAGCTAACAATGATTGGCTAACCGTGGGCTGGTGGGACGGCGTATACTTCGATCGCACTCTGGCGGTGCAGTGGCTAATTGCGCTTAGCTTTAAGCTATTTGGCTTTAGTGAAAGAGCGGCTCGCGTGCCCAGTATGCTGGCGTGTTTGGGAGCAGTGCTGCTGACCTGGCGGATTGGCCTGCACTTTTCGCGCAAGCAGGTCGGCGGCTGGGGCGGTGCCATCTTGGTCGTCATTCCGGTGTGGATGCAGGCCAGCTACCTGGCGGTGCAGGATATTATCCTGGTTTGCATTGAGCTGGTGGGTATTTGGGCTTTGCTGGAAGCAGAGCAGCGCCGCTTTTCTGGGCGCTTCTGGCTGGGGCTGCTGGCAGGAATTACGGTGGGTCTGGGCTTTTTGGTCAAGACATTTATGATTGTGCTGCCGGTGGTGGCGCTGCTGCCTTATCTGGTGCTGGAGCAGCCCCGCCATCGCCATTTGAGCAATCGGGGTCTGTATTTGGGGCTGCTGCTGGGGTTTGTGCCGGTGGCGTTATGGCTGAGCCTGAGCGTAAATCGGTACGGCCTGCTGCCGCTGGAGCAGCTGTTTGGCAAGCTGGTGATCTTGTCTGAAAATGCCCTGCAGATCTACACCACGCCGCTGTTTTATCTCTGGAATATTCCGGCTAACAGCTTTCCCTGGGCCTTTTTTGCGATCGCAGGTTTCCTCCTCACTTGGCGCACCCCTGGCCTTAGCCGCAAGTCGCTCTGGCTAGGCTATCCGCTGCTACTGCTTATCCTGCTAACGGTGTTTAGAACCCGCACCTGGTATTACCCACTGCAGCTCCATCCGTTTATGGCCCTGCT